>JBFMDG010000279.1:0-8980 GCA_040754135.1 Verrucomicrobiota bacterium | reverse complement strand
TCATGGCGGCGCCGGCCGCCCGGACAATTGGGATGAAGTCATGCGCGGCGGTGGCGGTGGCCAGCGAGAGGCCGCGCCCAACCAGGGCACGCGCGGAATCAAATGGGCCGCGCTCGACTGTGCGGATGAAGAAACGGGCGATTACCGCATCGCTTCCTGGGCATCGGAAAAACTCGGCCAAAAACATTCCAAACCGTTTTTTCTCGCGGTCGGTTTTCATAAGCCCCACATGCCATGGAACGTTCCCAGGAAATATTTTGATTTGTATCCGCTTGACCGGATCGAACTGCCTCCGCACCGCGCTGATGATCTGGCCGATGTTCCGCCAGAAGGCCTCAAAATGGCCAAACCCGACGGGGACCACGCCGAAATGGTGCGCAGCGGAAAATGGAAACAGGCGGTGCAAGCTTACCTTGCCGCCATCAGCTATCTCGATGCGCAAGTCGGACGTGTCATTGAAGCTTTGGACCGGGGCCCGAACGCATCGAACACGTTGATTTGTTTCTGGGGAGATCACGGCTGGCATCTCGGTGAAAAAGAGCATTGGCGCAAATTTGCTTTGTGGGAAGAGGCCACGCGCGCGCCGTTCATTTGGGTTGTTCCCGGAGTGACCAGGCCGGGCGGCGTTTGCTCGCGCCCGGTCGATTTTATGAGCATCTATCCTACGCTCTGCGATTTAACCGGGATCGATCGGCCTGCGCATGTCGAAGGCCTGAGCATCAGAAAACTTTTGGCCGATCCAAAAGCGGAATGGACCGCGCCCGCGCTGACCACTTTTCATCGGAACAATCACAGCCTTCGATCCGAATCCTGGCGGTACATTCGTTACGCCGAGGGCGGAGAGGAGCTCTACGATCATCGGAATGATCCTTACGAGTGGACCAATCTCGCCCATCGACCGGAGCATGCCGCTTTGAAGACTCAATTATCCGAGTGGTTGCCCAAAGTGAACCGCGAAGAACGCCCGCGCAACGCGTCGCGTCCATGAGCGCGGCTTCACTTTGCCAACGTTCCCCTATTCATCCGTCGTCATCGCGTCATTTTTGTTTTCGGGGTAAAGCGATTACTGAACTGCGCAAAAGATTTGATCCTGCCCCGGTGCTGGACCATTATGGCCACTGATGAGTTCTGGATCGTTTTGGCGGCCAGACCTCTTCTCTTGTTGGAACAGATTCGCCCCGGCCTTGCTTTGGCTGCTGGCGTTCAAACTCGGCGTTTCCTTCGGTCAGGTTAACCTTGTCCAAGCGCCATCTCCATCGGAGCAGAGGCCCAGTCGCCTCTATCTCAATAATCACCTGAACCAGGATCGCTTTGATCCGGTTCAGGCCCGGTACGTCCGAATGACCATCGAGGAAGCGACGCGCGGCGAAGTTTGCCTCGATGAATTTGAAGTCTTTACCGCCGGCACCCCTTCCGCGAACGCCGCGCTTCGTTCCGCGGGAGCGCGCGTGACCGTTTCCGGATCCATTCAAGGATTTGCCATTCATCAACCCGAACATTTGAACGATGGCCTCTATGGCAATGAACATAGCTGGATTGCCGGCCCGGAATCACCCGCCTGGCTCCAAATCGAATTTCCCGAACCGATATGGATCGATCGTGTGGTTTGGAGCCGTGACCGCACCGGACGGCTTTGGGACCGCGTCGCAAGCAAATATTTCATCGACGTGGCGCTCGATACCAATGCATGGCAGCGCGTCGCTTCCTCGACCAATTATGTTCACGGCAAGAATACGTTTGTGATTGGCGCTGCCTGGACCGGATTTGATCTGGACACAAATGTTCAGGCGCCGGGCGCAAAAGTCCGGACCGGAATTCAACCGGCCGAAGATCACCTGATCACGCATTGGCACATCGAGGATGGTCTGCCGCAAAACTCGGTTACCTCGATCACGCAGTCGCCGGACGGTTATTTGTGGGTGGCGACATTCAATGGGCTGGCGCGGTTCGATGGAGCGCGCTTCACCGTCCTGAATCAATTTACAAAGCCTGCCCTGACCAATCCACGTTTGATCAAAGTGAAGAGTGACCTCCGTGGGCGGATATGGATACAGGATGAGGATCGCCAGATTCATGTGCTCGAGGCGGGCAGTTTAGAGACGGTGCCACCTCCGCCGGGTGAGTTGAATTCCTGGGTCGTGGACACCCGGGGCATTCTTTGGATGGTCACCAGCAAATCGGTTTACACCTGGGACGGTTCACAGCTCAACCTCTGGACGCCACCGGACACTTGGGCGCCGGAGGATTTCCGTCATGCGCGATTCTGTTTGGACGTCACGGGCACGCTGTGGATCGCCGTCAATGGAAAAGGCATCGGCCGTGTCATTGGAGATCGATTCCAGGAAAGCGCTTATCCTCGAGGCCAAAAGATTTTCCTGGACGCCGTGCTTTGCCGCGCGCTGGACGGCGGCATCTGGCTCAAGGACGAAGGCGGGCAAATACGTCGGATCCAATCCAACGGCGAAATCGGCCCAACCACTCCCTTGAAACCGCACGGTGACTTCTGGGTTGCGCAATGCCTGGAAGATCGATTGCGAAATCTTTGGTGCGCCACGGAAGAGCAGGGCGTTTGGTGTGTGCTGCCAAACGGGTCCATGGTTCACTACACGACCACCAACGGCCTGCCTTCGAACCGCGTGAAAGACCTCTTCGAAGATCGCGAAGGCAACATTTGGATCGGCACCGATGGCGGAGGGCTGAGCCGTTTCAAACGCCGGATCATTTGGGCGTTCGGCCCCTCGGCTGGATTGGGGGATGTGTTCGCCCATGCGGCATCGGCCAGCTCTGACGACGCCTTGTGGATTGGGACAGCGGGACGTGGGGCGTTTGTATTCGCCGGTGACACGCTCCTTGAATTTCCCGGGCATGAAAATGCGCGGTTCGTCTGGTCGATCCTCAAGGATACCGCCGGCGCGGTTTGGCTGGGAACCTACGGCGGCGGCGTCTTTCGTTTCCGCGAAAAGTTCTGGGAAAATCACGGGTTCTTCGGCGGCGGCGTCACCGTGGCTCTGTTCCAAGACAGCCGCAAACGCATCTGGGCTGGAGGCGCCGAAGGATTGGCGCTCTGGCACGAGGATCATTTCGAGTTCTTCGAACGCTCGACCGGTTTTAACGGCGGATTTGTCAGATCGATTGCCGAAGATGCGCAAGGACAGATCTGGGCGGCCACTTCGGATCGCGGATTGTACCGCTTCGACGATTCCGATTTCCAAAACTTCCGCGTTCGTGACGGCTTGAGCACGGACAAGCTCTGGTCCCTTTACGCGGATCGAAAAGGCGGACTTTGGATCGGCACTTTCGGTGCGGGCCTATGTTATTTTCATGGCGGGAAATTTACCAGGATCGGCATGGCGCATGGTCTGCCCGATGGCGTGATTTGCGGAATCATCGAAGACGATTCTGGACGGCTATGGCTCTCGTCGAACAAAGGTTTGTGCTGGGCCAGCGTGGAGCAATTGCAGGAATTCATCGATGGCCGCCGGAAGACCATCTTCTTCAGCCAATACGGTCGCAGTGAAGGCGTGCCCACACTCGAATTCACCGGCGGCGCGGCATCGACTGCGACCAGAACTCGCGACGGGCGATTGTGGTTTACCTCCACGCGCGGTCCGGTGGTGGTGGATCCGAATCGCCTGGTCGCAAACACGAATGCTCCGCAAGTTTTTGTCGAGGAAGTGCAGATCGACTCTTTGCCTGCGCCGATCGCGATCGCCAATGATGCGTCCGTTGATGAGGCACTGACGATTCCTGCTGGCACGAAGCGGATCGAATTTCGATACACCGGATTGAGTCTCGTTGCGCCCGAAAAGGTGCAGTTCAAGCATCGCCTCGATGGCTTCGATCTGGAGTGGGTGGACGACGGATCGCAACGCCTCGCCAAGTACACCGGATTGCGTCCGGGCAAATATTTATTTCGAGTGCAAGCCGCGAACAACGACGGTGTTTGGAACGAAGCGGGAGCGAAACTGCGCCTCGAGGTGCTGCCATTTTTCTGGGAAACCGCCTGGTTCAAAGTCGGCGCGGCGCTGCTGGTGGTGGCGGCCTTCTTTGCCTTTTATTGGTGGCGCGTCACGGCCTTGGAACGGCGGCGGATGGCGCAGGAGGAGTTTTCTCGTGAACTGATCGACTTGCAGGAGAACGAACGCAAACGCATAGCGCGCGAACTTCATGATAGTCTCGGACAGACTTTGTTGCTGATCCGCAATCGCGCCGCCCAAGGCACCGGGGACATGGACCCTAAAACCGCAAAGCAACATCTCACGGCCATTTCCGAATTGTCGAATGCAGCGGTTCAGGAGGCGCGGCAGATCGCGCATGATTTGCGTCCGCCGCAATTCGACAACGCCGGTTTCACCGCGGCCTTGCGGGCCATGCTCGATAGCGTGGCGGCTACGGCCCCGTTTCAACTCGAACATCGGATCGAGGATCTCGATGGCCTTTTCGATGGCCGCGATGAAATCAGCCTTTATCGCGCGGTGCAGGAAGCGCTCAACAACGTTCTCAAACACGCCCACGCTGCCAATGTGAATGTCGAGGCGCGCCGCGATATTCTCGAAGCCGAAGTCGTCGTTTCCGACGACGGCAAAGGGTTCAACCCCGCGGAGTTGGTCAATGGCCAGGTGCGTTCCGGCATGGGGTTGCATGGGATTGAAGAGCGCGTTCACCTGATTGGCGGCCGGCTCGAAGTGGATTCCTCGCCTGGCGCCGGCACCACCTTGCGCATCTCTATCCCAATTCGCGAGGCATGACAAAAGCGCGACTCTGCGAGTCGCCTGTCATTCCCTTCGTCGGAAACCTCGTCGAAAACTTTGTCGAAAAGATTTTTGATCGACAAAGCCTGGGCCGAAGTTGTGGACACAGTTTTGATCGTAAAATGCCCAGACTTCAGCGAAAGGCGTCCCGCGTGTCATGGGCGTCAACCGACTCTCGACTGGAGCGTGACTCTGGCGGTGACAGCAATTCGCCCACGCCATTGAATCAGCGCCCGGAGTGTGATGCACTTTGCAAATGCTCCGCCTTTGGTTCATGCCCGACCTGATTTTGCCGGTCACAATCGGATTACTGGCCATCGGTCTGTCGGGCTGCGTGGGAAACGCAAAGCCGGGATCGAGCGCGCGAGAACTCCAGCCGCCAGCACGTCAGGCGCTCACTTATCTCGAACGCGAAGTGCCCGCCTGGTCGCGCGAGAACGGCTGCTTTTCCTGTCACAACAATGGCGATGGCGCTCGCGTCTTGTATCTGGCCAAACGGAACGGTTTGCGGTTTCCCGACACGGTCCTGTCGGATACGACGCAATGGTTGTCTCGCCCCGAACGCTGGGATGAAAACAAAGGGGATCCTGGATTCAGCGACAAACGACTGGCCGATCTGCAATTCGCTGCGGCATTGGCGGAAGCGCAGTCGTCGCGAATGGTTCAACGAACCGCATTGGAAACGGCGGCTCTCCGGCTTGTGCAGGGTCAGGATGCGGATGGTTGCTGGCCGATCGAGCCACAGAACAAGATTGGTTCGCCGGCGACCTACGGAACGGCGCTGGCCACTCAAATGGCTGTGCGCGTTCTTCGGCAAGCAGAGATCGAGGAAACTTCCGCGGCGCTTCGCAAAGCGGAGAGTTGGCTGAACCAATTGAAGCCCGAAAATGTTTATTCGGCGGCGGTCATCCTCCTGAGTTTAGCATCGGATGCATCGGTTACACCGCTCAATTTCAAACGACGCCTGCAAAGTCTGGAATTGATTCGGAGTGCTCAAACTTCGGCCGGCGGCTGGGGCCCGTACGCGGATGCACCGCCGGAAGTTTTTGACACCGCGCTCGTGCTTTTAGCCTTGGAGCGATTTCGTCAGGAAACCGGAGTTGCAGGCCAGATCGCGCGGGGTCGCCGATTTCTCGTTCACGAGCAACGCCCCGATGGAAGCTGGCCGGCGACGACGCGTCCGCATGGCGGGACGAGTTACGCGCAACAGATTTCCACGACGGCGTGGGCGTTGCAGGCGCTGATCGCGACCATTGACCTTGATGCACGGTTCGCTGATTGAACGAAAAGCGGGCGGGCGAGCGAGAGTGAGAGAGCGTGGATTGAGCGAGTTGTTGCGGTGTTGAAATGTTGGCGGGAAGGAGACTTGGATTGGTCTTGGCCTTTGGTGGAAAGACTGTGATCTGCTGGAATTCTTAGGGATTTCACTGTTTGCCTTCGCTGGGCGAATGATTTAGCTTCGCGCCGCCCGAATGAGCAATGCGGTGATTCGAGATTTTTTTCGTGTGAATATACAAAACTGCATAGGGCTGGTGTGATTCAAATGAACGTGACGCATGTCAGCCATTCGGCGCTCGCCTGGTGTGAGCGCCTCTATGACGCCAAGTCGGCGCAGTTGATCCTGTACGGGCGCGCCCTGGGGCTGAGCCATGGCGAAGCGGAAGACGTTTTGCAAGAGACCTTCATGGCCTTAATGCAGCGGGAGAATCCGCCCGAGGAACCGGAGCATTATTGCGTGAAGGCGTACCGCAATCGGGCGTTGAATTATCGGCGGAGTTTATGGCGTCGATTGAAGCGGGAGTTGGAATCGGTGCGCTGGTTCGAGCGGTCGGAAGGGGAAACGCCCGCCGAACGCGCCGCTATGAAATTTTTGCAGGAACTTCCGCGGGAACAGCGCGAAGTGATCGTGCTGAAGATCTGGCATGATTACACGTTCGAGAGGTTGGGCGAATTGCTCGATCTTTCGCCCAATACCGTCGCCGGCCGATACCGTTACGGCCTGCAAAAGTTGAAAGCCTGTTTGAAAGGAATTGAACATGAACGAATGGAACCCGGAACCGTTCCGCTCCTGGAACCCGCGTCCACCATCGGCGAGAATTAAATCGCGGCTCTTCCCCCATGCTGCCCCGGCCGCGCCGCCGCAGCCCTCGGCTTTTGTCCTTTGGTTCGGGCGATATCTGGCGCCCGCTTTAGGATGCTTCTTGCTCGTGTTTGTCAGCTTCAGTTCGCGGCCATCACCGTTTGCTTATTTCTCAAGCACGAACGCCTGGCTGGAAATCGTCAGCCGCGGCAATCCCGGTTACGCTGCCTATTTGCGGGGCGATTCGCACAGTGAACTCAATGCCACAACGCGCCGGCTGGAATGGACCAATGGGCCGCGCCTGTCTTCCACCATGGTTTCGCTGGTGAACCTGACCACCAACAGCCTGAAATAATGCGGCTGCAACAGGTCTGACCTCGGCGCATTTCGCGCGGGGACTCAATCACACTTTATTGAAGTCACTGACTTTTTTTTGATGAGCAACGAGAAATCAAATTCGCCAAAAGGAAAAGAACCGGCCAGGACGCCGGGAAAACCGCCCGGCACAGGGGAACCGATTGTCGTGAGTTCGAAACGTCCGCCGTTATTTCGCCGGCTGGATTGGATTGTGGCGGCGGTCACGACCTTGTGCGTGTTCATTGGGTATTACTACACCTTGGCGCCGGATCTGACTCTGGAAGATTCCGGTGAGCTGGCGGTGGCTTCGTATTACGCGGGCGTGCCGCATCCGCCGGGCTATCCGGTCTGGACGATCTACACCTGGCTTTTCACGCTTATCCCGATTTCAAATATTGCCTGGCGCGTGGCCTTGTCATCGGCGGTGGCCGGGGCATTTGCCTGCGGATTGGTGGCGCTGGCGGTGTCGCGCGGCAGCAGCATGTTGCTCGAGGGCATAGCCGATTTCAAAAACCTCGAACGGCGCGTGGAAGGCTGGATTTGTGTGGTGGCCGGATTTTTGGCGGGAATGCTCATGGGATTCAATGGATTCATGTGGAGCCAGGCGGTGATCGTGGAGGTTTACACATTAAGCGTGCTCTCCTTCATGGCGGTGCTGGTCTGTTTGCTGCGCTGGATTTATGCGCCCGATCAGAAACGATATCTCTATTGGGCCTGGTTCCTTTTCGGCATCTGTTTCACGAATCATCAAACTTTGATTGTCGCCACCATGGGCATCCAGATTCTGATGCTGGCGGCGCGGCCAAAACTGGGGCGGGATTGGTTTCTGTTGAATTCCATCGTTTACATCATCGGGCTGCTCATGAAGTCGAAAGGCTCGCTGACGGCGTTCAATGATAACCTGCCGCTTTTCATGGTTTACAACTTCGTCGGGCTCGGCTCTCTGATCGTCTGCGGCTGGGTCACCATGAAGACCCAGGAGCTGGCCACGGAATGGAAGGACGTTTTGGCGACCGGTTCTCTCTGGGTGGCGGGAGCAGCATTTTATTTTTACATGCCGATCGCTTCGATGACCAATCCGCCATTGAACTGGGGTTATCCGCGGACGGTGGAAGGCTTTTTCCACGCCTTGACGCGTGGGCAATATGACAAGACCAGTCCGACGAGCGATTTGTGGCGGTTTGTCGATCAGATCCGGATGTACTTCGAAGGCGCAGCGGATGAATTCAGTTTTGTTTTTCTGCTCATCGGATTGATTCCGTTTTTGTTTTTTCCGCGCATGCAAAAGCGGGAGCGCGCCTGGCTGACGGGATTAACGGCGATTTACCTGTTTTTGGCGGTGCTCCTGTTGATTTTGCTGAATCCCTCGACGGACAAGCAAAGCCGCGAACAGGCCCGCGTGTTTTTCGCCGCGTCGCACATTGTCGTGGCCATGGCCATTGGGTATGGAGTGACGTTGATTGGCGGAGTGGCGGCGACGCAGTACCACGTTTATCGCCGGCTGTTTCTTTGGGCGGGGGCAGCGGCTTGCGGCATCGAGTTGTATTATCTGTTCAAAACGCTGGACGAGACCCAATTCAAGATTCTGCGTTTTGCCGCCTGGTTCAGCTTTTGCCTGGCCCTGGCGTTTACGGGATCGATTCTGGCCTTTCGCAACCGGTCGCCGAGTTATTTTCTGCTCGTGCTTTTCGCGATCGCACCGATTCGTTCCATCACCTCGAACTGGTCTGACAACGAGCAGCGCGGGCATTTGTTCGGATATTGGTTTGGGCATGACATGTTCACTCCACCG
>JBFMDG010000278.1:0-8981 GCA_040754135.1 Verrucomicrobiota bacterium | reverse complement strand
AGGCTGTGAGACGCACGTTTTCAATCAGGTTGCAATCGTAGCAAATCAACACACCAACGCGGAAACCATCCGGGAGATTAAACACGGTGAACTCCGAACCGCTACGCATGAGGGGATGTTCAAAAGCGTGCAGCTTGCGATGGCATTGCGCGCGACCATCGGGCATGGCGACAACGTAGCTGTTGTAGAATGCTCCGGCTGGCCCCGCTTCGACAAATCCGGCGCCGATGGTGAGATCGAACTGTTTCGCCAATGCGATCAAACGCTGCGCGCTCGGTCCTTCAAAAACCGGTTCGGCCAATTGCGCGAGAGCCTTTTCGGAAAGGTTCCGCATAAACCAATAGCCGGTGATGCAGGCTTCGGGAAAAACGACGAGGCGCGCGCCGCGCCGCGCGGCTTGTTCCGTGAAAAATTCGATCTTGCGGAAGTTCGCTTCCTTATCTCCGGGCGCGCACTCGAATTGCACGGAAGCGACCCGCAATCGTCGAGGATCAGGAGCTGATTTATCTGATTTCATGTTTGTTCAAAGGGCATCATTGACGAATCGATCATTTGGCCAAGCTTCATTTTTTTGAACGGCGCGTTACTCTGAGCGCATGCTCAAACCACTTCTTTTGCTCACGGGCATTTTGTTCGGGAACAGTGTGCGGACTTGCGCAGCCGAACCCGCGCCGAGTCAGCCAAACGCTGCGGCATTGCGCCTGGCCACATTCGATGTCGATGCCACCCCCCCGGTCGGATCATGGATGGCTTACGACGTGGTAACGAACTGGTGGGAAATGGGGCTGCGCGCGCGGGGCGTGGTGCTGATGGGTGGGGGAGAACCGATCGTACTTTGCGCGGTCGATTGGATCGGAATTGCCAACGAGGGACATGACGCGTTCCGGAACGCTCTGGCCGAAGCAGCGGGAACGCAACCGCGGCGCGTCGCAGTGCAAACGTTGCATCAGCACGACGCGCCCGAGTGCGATTTTTCGGCGGAAAAAATCCTCAGCGAAGCCGGCCTGGCCCTTCGGCAATTCGACGGAACATTTCAGCGCCAGGTGATCTCAAACCTGGCCACGGCGGTTCGGGCATCGCTCCCGAGTGCCCAACCCATCACGCATGTTGGCATCGGAGAAGGACGCGTCGAACAGGTCGCATCGAATCGCCGGATCCTTGGTCCGGATGGGAAGGTTCGCGCGACGCGCTGGACGGCCACGCAGGATGCGGCCATTCAGGCGGAGCCCGAAGGCACGATTGATCCGATGGTTTCACTCGTGAGTTTCTGGAATGAGGCGAAACCGCTGGCGGTGTTGAGCTATTACGCCACGCATCCGCAGAGCTATTACCGCACGGGTGTGCCCAGTCCCGACTTTCCTGGTTTGGCGCGATTTCTCCGCCAATTGACCATTCCGTCGGTGCTGCATGTCCATTTCAATGGCGCCGGCGGAAATTTAGGCGCCGGCAAATACAACAACGGCGCACCGGAAAACCGCTTGAAGCTTGCGCAGCGCCTCGCCGCTGGAATGCAGCGCGCCTGGGAGAACACACGGCGCGAACCTTTGTTGCCCACGAAAATCGCCTGGAGAATCGAATCGGTGCCGCTCCCTCCGGCAAAGCATCTCTCGATTCCTGAATTGGAAGCGCAACTCAAAGCGCGCGCCGCACCCTTTGTTACTGGCGGCGGCGCGACCAAACTGGCGTGGTTGCGTCGCTGTCAAGCCGGACATCAAATCGACCTGAGCTGCCTCGTGCTTGGCCGCGTTCGCATCCTGCATTTGCCCGGGGAGCCTTTTGTCGAATATCAACTCGCCGCCAAAGCGCTGCGCCAAGACCTCACTGTGACTGTGGCCGGATATGGCGATTACGCACCGTGGTACATCGGGACGGCCATTGCCTATGAACAAGGCGGCTACGAAACCAGCCCCTCGGCTTCCAATGTCGCACCGGAGGTGGAAGAAATTCTTTTGGGCGCTTTTCGAAAACTATTATCCGAACCGTAAAAAAACAGTTCACGAACAGGCAACGACGCAACCGTTAGTGTGTTGAATGGTTCGCGCATGGCTGCTCGATCGTTCTCAATGGGCTGCCTCGATTTCATTTGGTTGAGCGAGTTGCCCCTGGTTCAGTGAAGAACGCGGCTTCAGAATTTGACACCTCGAAAGGTGGAGTAGATAAAGGGGACTTTCCGGCTATGGCGTTGGTTGAAATCAAAAATCTCGTCCTTGAATTCGGTCGTGGACCTAAAGCGGTTCGCGTCGTGGATCAACTTTCGTTGACGATCGATCCGGGGGAAACAATTTGCCTGGTGGGCGAAAGCGGCTCGGGAAAAAGCGTGACCGCACTGTCCATTGCGCGCCTCGTGCCGATGCCGCCGGCCAATTATCCGGAAGGGGAGATTCTGGTGGAAGGTAAAGACGTCCTCCGCCTGAGCAAAAGCGAACTCCGCAGGATTCGAGGGCGGACGGTGAATTACATCTTTCAAGAACCGAGCGCTTCCTTGAATCCTGTTTTTCGAGTCGGCAGCCAGATTAAGGAAGCATTGAATCTGCATCGGCCGCAGCATGCTCATGATGCGGAAGTGGTGCGCTTGTTAAAACTGGTCGGAATTCCCGCACCGGAATCTCGAGCGCGTGATTATCCACACCAACTTTCGGGGGGCATGCAACAAAGGGTCATGATCGCGATGGCGTTGGCCTGTGAGCCGAAATTATTAGTCGCGGACGAACCGACCACGGCATTGGACGTGACCATTCAAGCGCAAATCATCGACTTGCTTCGCGATTTGAAGCAGCGATTGGGCATGAGCATTCTGCTCATCACGCACAATTTAGGGTTGGTGGGAGAAATCGCCGATCGCGTCGCCGTGATGTACGCGGGGCAAATTGTCGAACTGGCGCCAGCGCGAGCGTTGTTGAAAATGCCGCTCCATCCTTACACGCGGGCTTTGATGAATGCCGTGCCGGCGCTCGGGCAAGAACGAGACCGGCTCGAAGCGATCGCCGGGCAAGTTCCGCAGCCGGGCGCCTTTCCGGCCGGATGCCGCTTTCATCCGCGCTGCACCAAAGCCCAGCCGGATTGTCGTGTGAATGCCCCCAGGCTTCTCGAATTGTCGCCGGGCCATTGGGTCCGCTGCCCGTACGCTCAACCGCAACTCGCTCCATTCTCCGCTTGTGAACCTGTTGCAAGTTGACCATTTGAAAGTTCATTTTCCGGTCCGGCAAGGGGTGTTCGGAAAAACCCGCGGCTGGGTTAAAGCCGTCGAGGAGGTGTCGTTTACTTTAGACCGTGCGGAAACACTCGGGCTGGTCGGCGAAAGCGGTTGTGGAAAAACGACGCTGGGACGCGCCATCGTCAAACTGATCGAGCCGTCGGCGGGCCGGATTCTCTTTCAAGGTGAGGACATCGCTCCCCTGCGCGGTGCGGCTTTGCGGAATCACCGGCGATTGTTTCAAATGATTTTCCAGGACCCCTACAGTTCCTTAAATCCCCGGCAGACAATCAGCCAAATCTTGTCTGAACCGATGGAAATTCACCGGCTCGAGGCCAAGGCAACCGATCGACGCGAGCGCGCGAAACAGCTCTTGGATCAAGTGGGGTTGCATCCCGATCATCTCGACCGCTACCCGCATGAATTCAGCGGGGGACAGCGCCAGCGCATCGGCATCGCACGGGCACTGGCCGTGCAACCGAAATTGATTGTTTGCGACGAACCAGTGAGTGCGCTGGACGTGTCGGTGCAAGCGCAAATCATCAATTTGCTGCAAAGCTTGCAGCGGGAGAAAGAGCTTTCCTATCTTTTTATCGCGCATGACCTCGCGGTCGTGGAACACATCAGTCACCGCGTCCTCGTTATGTATCTCGGGCGGATTGTGGAACTGGCTCCTTCCCGTGTGATTTGCCGCGCGCCGAAGCATCCATACACGCAAGCGCTGGTGTCGGCGGTGCCGGTGCTGGATCCGGAAAGCAAACGCACTCGCATTGTTTTGTCGGGGGATGTGCCGTCGCCGATTGATCCTCCGTCAGGATGTCCATTTCATCCGCGCTGTCCGGTTGCTGAAGCGCGGTGCAAGAAGGAATTGCCGCCGCTTCGGGAAATTGCGCCCGGGCATTGGGCGGCCTGCCATTTGGTGAAAAATTGATTATTGCGGCGGCGTTTGAAAATCGATCTGACCTTTGGCCCGGCCTGCTTCCACGAAAACGCGGTAAACCATGTTTGGCCTGAGGTTGTCCGGAACGGATTTGTGTTTGGCCGGCTTCATTCCAGGCACGGTGCCCCCGTAAACAAACCCCTTTATTGGGACCGAATTGGAATCCGAGACCAGATGAAAACAAGGCAACGCGTATTTGTTGGTCTCCAATGCCGGAACTGGAATGACCTTGATCGAGGTGAGCTTTTGCTTGCCTTTGAAACTGAAATAAAAAGTTTCATTCAATCCCGCCGATGGCAGCGGACGACTTTGTGAAATGATTTGAATAGTGGGGGTGCGGAACAGGTCTGTGAAAAAGTGAACGTAGGCCGCCGTGAGAATAACGGCCAGCACCATGAGAAAGATTGTTTTGGCTGTCATGGTCAGAGTTTCTGGACGCGTCGCAAATGGAATTATTCGAGATCGCCGGACAAAAAGCTTGCAACCGCAAAGTCAGTTCGTGCAACAATACCGAGCCCTGCTCAAGCAATCCGGGTGCTGTGAACAGTAAAGCTGGAATAGTTATGAAAAAATCATTTCGTTTCCAACGAAAATTGTTTTTTTCTGCTTTGAAAAAAACTCCACGCCATTCGTTCCCCCACGCCCGAGGCCAGCAAGCCTTCACGCTCATCGAACTCCTGGTTGTCATCGCCATCATCGCTATTCTTGCCGGCATGCTCTTGCCGGCGCTTTCCCGCGCGAAAGAAGCCGGACGCCGCATTTCATGCGTGAACAACATGCGCCAGCTTGGTTTCTCGTTGATCATGTATGCCGACGAGAATGACGGATATCATCCGCCCCGCACAACCGGAGGGGACAACAATAAACCGGACCCGCGCTGGTGCGGCCGCCTTCGGGAATCCTATCGCGATGTCAAGGTGCTGCTTTGCCCGAGTGACCCGAGAACACCCAATCCACCGGCAACACAAGGCGGTGTTGATCCGGGTGATAAAGCGCCCCGAAGTTACATCATCAATGGATGGAATGATTATTTTCAGGAACGGATGGGTGAAACGTTTAGCATGAGTTCGATCGTTGGGAAATCCATTAAGGAAACAGATATCCGTGAACCTTCCGAAACCGTCGTGTTCGGAGAGAAAGAACATGAGTCGCCCCATTACTTCATGGATTTCCTGGAACCGGATGCCCAAACCGGCGGCTTGGGCAATGACGTCACCGAGGTGAACCAAAGCCGGCACGCGACCAATCTCAAAAACTCCCGCGGTGGCGGTTCAAATTACACCTTTGCCGATGGCAGCACGCGCTTTCTTCGATTCAGCAAATCGTTTGCGCCGGTGAACCTGTGGGCGGTTTCTCCTTACTGGAGGACGAACACCAGTTCGCTCAAGTACTGAAGACCTCCATCGGTTACGGAAGGAATTTTCCCTGCACCTTGTAAAACGCCTGACGATCCAGGGGATCTGGATCGGTCAAGGAAATGGTCGTTCCCTCGATTTTCTGGATGACGTGGGTGACGGGAATCCATGAATCTGAATCGAGCCGTGGCGTTTTCCAAAGCGTGAAACGCATGCCTTCAACGCGCTGGAAACTGGCTGTGAAACCTTCTGACGTGTAAAAGGAATTGTTTATGACGAGGCGCGGCAAAGTTGCGGCCGCAGCCTCGGCCGCTTTTCCGAAGTGAATACGTCCCCATCCAAAAAAGGGATCCCATCCAGGTCGCCCAAAGTCGAGCGCAGTCTCTTTCAGGATTTGGAAAACTGCATCGGGTGTCAGCCGAGGATTGATGCTGAACAGCACCCCAACGATACCGGCCACCAAAGGCGCCGAGTAACTGGTTCCTCGGACAGTGGCGTAGCCGCCGTTATGCGCCGTGGTCAACACGTCCCAACCCGGAGCCGAGAAATCAATGTGATCGCCGTCGCGCGATTGCATATTCTCCGCCGCGTCGGTCATGGACACGCAAACGATGTGAGGATGATTCGGGTAATCCAAGGAACCGCTGCCATTCAAGCCTGGCATAATGAGCATTCCATTTAACTTATTCTCTAAATAAAGCCCAGCCTCATTCAGCGAGGGACTGTTGGCCCCATCCCAACTGATATTCACCACGCGAACACCATTGTCCGCCGCCCAGATGACGGCATTGTACATTTCGCTGGTGAATCCATTGATGTTAATCGGAAGAATCTGGCAATTGGAAACCCCGGCAATCCCCAACTGATTATGAATGACCGCGGCAGCCATGCCGGCGGTGGCTGTGGAATGCAGAATGCCGCTCGACTCGGTAATCGGTTGTTCGTTCACCACATCCCATCCCGGAGCGGTGTTGGACTGCAAATCCGGGTGATTCATCTGGAACGGGGTATCGACAATTGCGATTCGGACGAAGGCTTCTCCTGAATTGATGCGCCAGGCATTGGTGCTGGCGAGGGATTGATGATGCCATTGCGCTGAAAACTGTGGGTCATTAGGGCTGAACTGCCGCTGGTGGAGAACATCGAGTTCGGCAAATTGAACGTCCGGACGGTTTCGGACGATCTCAAGCGCACGCCTCTCCAGTCCAGATTCCACTCGGAATGCATTCACTTCGGACCGGGTCTTAAATCGAACCAAAAGGATCCCCGCTCTGAACATCGCGTGAGCCTTACTGAAATCGGCGATCCCAATTTCATCCTCGCCGCGAATTTGAGAATGCAGCCGCAAATCAGCCGAACGCAGCGGAATGGTCCGATTCGGCAAGTCCGCTCTCCTCAAATCGGTGAGTTCCAGGAACGGCACCATCAAGCGTTTGGGTTGTGGAATTTTTTGATGGTGTGAGGCTTTTGGCTCAGGTTCAGCCTCGAGTAAACGGACCTGAGTCCTGGTATCTCCCCATGCCAGCGTTCCTGGCATCCCCTCTAAGATCTGCCCGGAAACGGAGAAATCGGCGCCTAAGGTTCTCTGAACAAGAATCGATGGAACGCCATTGCCCGCAAAAATGAGAACGGCCAAACCGAAGTAGCTGCACAGACGCTTCACTGGCCCTATGTAAACCAGGGCGGACGCGAGCACAAATTGAGTTTTTCGGCGCGCGACTGACGCGAAATGACTTTGGAAATAAAAATTCCTTCTAAATCCTGAGGGTGGCAGCGCTTATGCTCGGCTGGCAGTCCGCGAATAAATCGCGGTAGTCTCATGGTTGGTTTGGGTAAAGCCACTCGCAATTCGGAGCGAGTGGCTTTTTTATTTCTCTCAACGCCTATTTCAAGCAAAACAGAGTCGTCCTCCTCCCCGACACGCTTCATCAACTTGGATTCCAACGGAATTCATCAACTCAGAGGTCAGTCTCAGTGCGCCCATGCCAGCGACACTGGCAATCCACCAAGTTCGACCCCTACTCAAAGTTCAAATGCCAGGTGTTGTTTGCCGAATTGGTTCCAATGAGGGGAATAAAATAGCCCGCCACCTCCGGAGCGGGCTCAGCGTTGAAGAAGAATGCTAGGCAGCTGTCAGAATACAAAATCCGAGGTTTTTGCCTATCGGGGAAAACCCTGATTCTTTGGTCCGTTGTTTCCCTTAGAGCCTGTCTGAACCCGTCGCTACTCGTCAGTCGGGTGGATGTGGTCGCTCGCGCCAATTTGAAATGCGAGTATGCTTACACTCATGGGAACCAAAAGGCCTTCAGTCATGACAAAGAGGCATTCTCCGCCACAAAAAACGGTTAAGGCGCCACCCAGGCGGTCAGCCGCAAGAACCGAACTGGAAGTGGATGGCCGAATGGTTCCGGTATCGAATTTAGACAAGGTTTTTTACCCGAAAGCTGGATTTACCAAAGGGGACACAATCCATTACTACATCCAGATTGCTCCGGTGCTGCTCCCACACTTAAGCGGGCGACCATTGACCCTGAAACGATATCCAGAAGGGGTTGAGGGGGAATTCTTCTATGAAAAGCGCTGTCCGGTTCATCGGCCCGATTGGGTTCGAACGGCCGCCATCTGGAGCGAAGGCAACCAGGCGCATATCAACTTCTGTGTCGTTGACGATCTGCCCACGTTAGTGTGGACGGCGAACCTCGCGGACTTGGAACTGCACACCTATCTTGCACTTGCGGAGGATTTTCAATGTCCAACCTACCTCGTATTCGATCTTGATCCCGGCCCGCCTGCACAAATCATCCATTGCTGCCAGGTCGCAGTTTGGCTTCGAGCTATTTTGGAGGATTTGGGCTTGGTATCTTTCCCCAAAACGTCCGGTTCGAAGGGGCTTCAGGTTTACGTGCCGCTGAATACACCGACGAACTACGAGGCGACCAAAGGTTTGGCCAAATCACTCGCCCAACATCTTGAAAGTACTCATCCCGATCTGGTGGTATCCAAAATGGATAAAAGTCTCAGGCGCGGCAAGGTCTTCGTCGATTGGAGTCAAAACGACGATCACAAAACGACGGTTTGTGTTTATTCGCTGCGGGCAAAGGAGCGGCCCACAGTCTCGACGCCTTTGGAATGGGGTGAGGTAGAAAAGGCCGTGCGCAAAGGCGACCCGGAGTTGTTGGTATTCGAATCGCGCCAAGCGATTAAGCGAGTTGAGCAAAAAGGCGATCTCTTCGAACCGGTTCTAAAATTGAAACAGAAGTTGCCCCGGAAGTTTGAGTTTTCGGAAGTTTAGCCATGCATGCGGCGAGGTGTTGAATGGGACTCAAGGAATACAAAGCCAAACGCGATTTCAAACAAACCAAAGAACCATCGGGTGGTGAGGCGCAAGCAGGCAAGATCCCATCGGAAGGTTACTTCGTCGTACAGAAGCATGCGGCATCTCGTTTGCATTATGATTTCCGTTTGGCCATGGAAGGCCTGCTCAAGTCGTGGG
>JBFMDG010000277.1:0-8990 GCA_040754135.1 Verrucomicrobiota bacterium | reverse complement strand
TGGGCTTTGGCGGCAGTTGCTTTCCCAAGGATTTGAGCGCGTTCATCCGGATTTCCGAGGATCTGGGATACGATTTCAATCTCCTCAAGGAGGTGCAACGCATCAACACCCATCAGATGGACCGGTTTTTTAAGAAAATCACCGACACACTCTGGGTGTTGAAGGACAAGAAAATTGGAGTGCTCGGCCTCGCCTTCAAGCAGAACACCGATGACGTTCGCATGTCGCCGGCGATCGAGCTTTGCCTGCGCCTGCACAAAGCCGGCGCCGGTTTGCGCGTGCATGATCCGAAAGCGATGGAAAAAGCGAAACCGCTGCTGCCGAGTGATACCACGTTCGTTTCCGAAATGAATGCGGTAGCCGATGGTTGCGACGCGCTGGTGGTGGCGACGGAGTGGCCTCAGTTCAAGAAACTCGACCTGGAACGCGCCCGGCGCGTGATGACGCATCCGATCATGTTTGATGGCCGGAACATGTTTGACCTGCAGGAAATGGAACGGCTCGGATTTATTTACAAGAGCATTGGCCGCTAATTGGGAATGTGGATTGTGCCGCGGCGTGTTGGTTGTGCAGTGTCCGTCTGCGTGCCTGGCCGGAAAAATTTTTTAATTAATGCCGTCTGAAATTTCCGTTGATGACCGAGACTCCTCGAAACTCCGCAATGGAAACGGCTGCCATTGAAGTAGCGGCCGGTTTGATTTTCAACCAAGGCAGGTTGTTAATCACGCAACGGCGAACGGAGGATCACTTGGGTGGCTTGTGGGAATTTCCCGGAGGTAAACGCGAATGCGACGAGAGTTTTGAGGTTTGCCTCCGGCGGGAATTGCGCGAAGAGCTCGGGGTGGAGGTGGCGGTGCAGGAGTTGATCGATTCGGTCACGCATGCTTATCCGGAAAAAACCGTGCACCTGAGATTTTTCCGTTGCCGGTTGCTTTCCGGAAATCCGAAACCACTGGCCGTTGCGGCGCTGGCCTGGATCACGTCCGATCAATTGGATCGCTATACTTTTCCCGCTGCCGATGCTCATTTGCTCGAAACCCTGAAGCACTCTCGCGTTCTTTGGGAGAATTCAACAAGCGAAAGCGGTTCGGCATCTTGAGCGCAAAGCCTGGGCTTGCACCCCTTCGGGCCTATGAGGCGAGTTGAACCACGCGCGCGCTTCAGCCAGCCTCCGGCGATACAAAACCGTGCAGGCTGCCCTCACAAATCAGTAGTGGAATTGCCGTCTTTCCGGTCGGGTTGTTGCGGCGGGGCACGCATGATTTATTGGCCGCATGAAAAGAGGTCGTTTTCATGTTGTTCTGCTTTGGGGAATTTTGGGAGCTCTTCTCTGGTTTTCGTCGGGCTGCGCCACCGTCCCGGTCACCGGCCGGAAGCAATTGAATCTGATATCGCCCGGCCAGGAAATGCAGCTCGGCCTGACCAGTTTCGAAAAGATGAAACAGGAACTGCCGATCAGTCGCAATGCGGCCGCGAATGCATTGGTCGAGCGCGTTGGAAAAAAAATCGCCGCCGCGGCCTCCGCCGATCTGCCCAATGCGCAATGGGAATTTGTGGTCTTCGAAAGCCAGGAAGCCAACGCCTTCTGTCTGCCCGGCGGAAAAATCGGCGTTTACACTGGAATCCTTCCCATCACCAGAGATGAAGAAGGATTGGCCACGGTTCTCGGCCATGAAGTCGCTCACGCGGCGGCGCATCATGGAGGGGAGCGGATGAGCGAAGCGTTAGTGATGCAAACTGGAGGTCAGTTTCTGGGATCGGCCCTTTCGAGCAGCAGCCCGCAAACACAAGCGCTCCTTTCGACGCTTTACGGATTGGGAGCTCAACTCGGACGCGCTTTGCCACATAGCCGTCAGCAAGAGCTGGAAGCCGATTACATCGGGCTGGTTTACATGAAGCGCGCCGGCTACAACCCGGCTCGAGCCGTCGATTTTTGGGAACGCTTTTCGCAATACACCAATCAACGGGGCGGTCCTCCCTGGTTCCTGCGCACCCATCCGGTCAGTTCGGTGCGCATCGAGAAAATCCGCGAAGCCTTGCCCAAGGTGCAAGCGGAGCCGATGGGCGGCGCGGTCATTGGCCGGCCCCGCCCTTGAAGCCGCTGTAATTCCGTTGTGAACTGATCCATCGCGGACTTCCCAACGCCGCGCTGCGGGTCAGGCTCGGTCCGGAGCAGACGTTTTGCTCGCGGCTTTTTTTCTGCACACAACTGTTGGCGACCACGCCACTGCCGCCCACGCCGTCCGGGATCCGTTCCGATCTTGCTTCGGTTCAGCTCGCCACGAATAATGCTGCGCTGTTCGGCCGCGATTTTGCTTTTACGGCCGGCGAAATTTATGAAACGAGCTTTGCCATTGCTGATCCTGTTTTCCGTCCTCTGTTTGGCGCCGGGGCTTCGGGCCATCATTATTTCTCCACTTTCGGTGGAGGAGTTGACTGATCAAGCGGAATGGATTGTTCAAGGCATGGTGCGCGCGAAAACCTGTCAGGCCGATGCGTCCGGCCGGATTTACACGCGCGTCGAACTGGAATTGACGGAAGTCTGGAAGGGAAAGCTGAGTGCGAAAACCCTCGAAATCGTTCAGGGTGGCGGAACCTTGGGGGAAAGGCGTTCGGTAGTTCCGTTTCAGGCTGAATATGCGGTCGGCGAGGAGGTGGTTGCATTTCTGGTGCGGAACACGCGAGGGGAAGCGGTCACGCTCGGTTTGGCGCAAGGCAAGTTTGGCGTCTGGACTGAGCGAGGCGAAAAAATGGCTGCGAATGCCTTAAACGGTCGTCCCATGCCTTCGGGTGCCTCGTTGACTGCTGGAGCAACGAATGCCGCAAAGAAATGGACCGTGACCGAACTCAAGCGCCGCGTGCAAGTGAGGGCGAAATGAACGGCGCGAACTTCACGATGCGCCGCTCCTTTGGATACGCTCGAATGCATGCCGTCTGGTTATTCCTGGCGCTGATTTTTCTGCCGGCCAGCCGCGCCTTCGTCGGGGCGCTGGATTCGAACGGCCGCAACATTCGCTGGGATTTGGTCTCCACGACTTTGTTTACCGACAATAACGTTGTGAATCCCAACACTCGGGCCATTCGATATTTTATGGGAGCGGAGGGTTATTCGAGCACCAATCGCGCGGCAGAACTGGATGCCATTCGCGTCAGCTTTGCTCAATGGCAGGCCATCTCCGGCACCATTCTGAAATTTGAAGAAGGCGGACTTTTGCCGGGGAACGTGGATGTGAACACCTTCGACAACACGAATGTGATCTTCTGGGCGCGATCGACCACCCTCGTTAATGGTGGGCGTGACAATATCAGCGGCGCGACCGCGGTCACTTTCTTCGATTATTTTTCCAATGGGGCGATGGCCGAATCGGACATTGTCTTGAATGGGGCGCAGTTTGTCTGGTTCACCGACATTACTCAGGAATCGATTCGGCAATTTGTCGAGGGACCCGTGTTGCATGAGATCGGGCATTTCCTGGGTTTGAATCATTCGCCGGTGGGCGGCGCCACCATGTTGGCTCGAGGAGCGACCGGAGTGAACGCTTATGCCGGGCTTTCTCAGGATGAAATTACCGCCACTCGCGCGCTCTATGGCCAAACCAGTTTGTCAGCGACGCTTGGGCGGGTTCAGGGTCAGGTGAATATGAACGGCGCTGGAGTTTTTGGTGCAGTGATCATTCTGGAAGATTCCGCTGGAAACGTGGTCGCAGGGGCCCTTAGTCATACCAATTCGGCCACGGCCGCCACCGGATTTTACGAGCTGCCGGCCATTCCGCCCGGCAATTATTTCGTGCGCGTGACGCCGCTCGATGCGGTCAATACGACCAATCCTCTTCTGCGTGGACGCGACATCAGCGTGGTGCGCGACGCCAATTTCAATTTCATTTATGACGGAGTGCAAACCGGTTTTCTGCCGACAACCAACCGCACCATAACGGTGACGGCCGGGCAAACGACGACGTTGAATTGGACTCTGACCAGTGGAACACCGGCGTTGCGCATTTCGCGTATTCGGCCACCGACCATTTCCTCGGAAGTATTCACGATCGAGAATTCGCCTGCGCTGCTTCGTCCGGGGCAGGGCAATGTGTGGGTGGGCGTCTATCTGCCGAGTTTGCCTGCGGACGCCGCGCTAACGATTACCGGAGATGGCTTGACCTTGGGGGCGCCGGTGATTCGTCAAAATGCATTTGGCGCACTTCACGCCATTTCGGTGCTGATCAACGTTTCGAGCAATGCGACGCCGGGCTTGCGCAGCTTTGTTGTCAAACAAGGTGAGAATCTGGCCTATGCCAACGGCTTTCTCGAGATTGCCCCGGCTGTGTTGGACAGCAATTATGATGGGCTCGACGATCTGTTTCAGCGGAAATATTTTGCGCGCTTCACCGATGCCAGCGCTGGGCCTGGAGCCGATCCGGATAGCGATGGATTCAGCAATCGTTTCGAAGCCACGACTGGTTCCGATCCCACCAATGCGGCCTCGGCGCAGTTCAAGATCTTGAGCGTCACCGTGGCGCGTGACGGCACGAGGGTGACATGCCAAAGCGAGGCAGGAAAACGGTTTCAGCTCTATAGCCGATCCTCGGTAGGTACGGGGCCATGGCAACCGGTCGGTTCACCGGTCACGGCCACCGGCCCCACGTTGCAAATCCTCGATGCCGTTTCCACGCAAGAGATTCGCTTCTATCGCGTGCAGTACCTTCCATGAATCAAACGGCATTCCGATTTTCGATGGTGGAAGCCCAACGTCGATTGAAGGCTACGGCATCCGCATAACGGACTCCCGATCCGCCAAAAATATCGAGCGCCGATCCAATCGTCAGATCCACGCGCCCCTGGCTGATGCGCGTGACCTCTTCCAAATCGGCCAGCGACCGTGCGCCTCCGGCATACGTGACTGGCACAGGAGAGGAAGCGGCCAGGATTTCCACAAGGCGCGTGTCGATGCCCTGACACAGGCCTTCGACATCGACTGCATGCACGAGAAATTCGGCGCACGAATCTGCAAGCCGCGTCAGCGTCTCCTGAGTTACCTGCAAATCGGTGAAATTCTGCCAGCGATCCGTGACGACATAATAATGTCCATCTCGGATCCGGCAGCTCAGGTCGAGGACGAGCCGTTTTTTGCCGATGCGTTTGATGAGAGCTTGCAAGCGGTCGTGATCGAGGCGCCCTTCACGAAACGCCCAGGAGGTGACGATCACATGGGAAGCGCCGGCATCGAGAAATGAGGTCGCATTTTCCACCTGAATGCCGCCGCCGATCTGCAGGCCTCCCGGATAGACGGCCAGCGCTGCGCGAGCGGCGGATTCGTTTCCGGATCCCAACATGATGACATGGCCTCCGTGCAACCCATCGCGTTTGTAGAGTTCCGCATACCAGGAACTCGGGCGATCCGACACGAAGTTCGTTTGCAAGTCGGAACGATGTTCCGTCAGCGTGCCGCCCACGATTTGTTTCACACGCCCTTCATGAAGGTCGATGCAAGGCCTGAACATGGTTCCACCGTAGCGCCCGAATGGCCTGCATCGCAAGCCCGAGGGAAATCGAGTGAGAAGCACGATCATTCACGGCCATGAGCGAAACTGAGGCTCAGATTCTTTTCAAACGCGTTTGGAACGGATAAGCTTTGAGCCATGGACAAACCGCCGGCTGACCCCGAGTTGAAAAAACGGATCCAGGAATTGATCGCCTACAAAGGGGGCGGACACAATACCGATCTGGTCGAAGACATTGTTGAAAACGCGCTCAAACTGCTCCACGACGTCGAGGATCGAGGCGATGTGAAAGTGATTCAAACGGCGCTGCGCGAGTTGCGTTACTCTTTCAAGCTGTTCTCCGCCTACGCGCCAATGAGGAAGGTGACGATCTTTGGTTCGGCGCGCACCTTGCCGAGTCGCGTCGAGTACAAACAGGCCGTCACCTTCAGCCGCAAAATGGCGGAAGCCGGTTTCATGGTCATCACCGGCGCCGGACCTGGAATCATGCAAGCCGGCCATGAAGGAGCGGGTCCGGACAAAAGTTTCGGCGTCAACATCCGTTTGCCTTGGGAACAAGCGGCCAATCCGGTGATGCAAGGCGACAAAAAGTTGATCACCTTCAAATATTTCTTCACCCGAAAACTTATTTTCATTCGGCACTCCGATGCCATCGCTCTTTTCCCGGGCGGTTTTGGGACGATGGACGAGGGTTACGAAGCGCTCACCCTCATGCAAACGGGCAAAAGCCAAATCATGCCGCTGGTGCTGATCGATCGGCCGGGGGGCACCTACTGGAAAACGTGGGACAAAAATATGAAGGAACATCTGTTGCGCAATCAATTGATCTCACCCGAGGATCTCTTCCTTTATCAAATCACCGATGACGCTGATCAGGCGGTCCGGTGGATCACGCGGTTTTACCGGAATTTCCATTCGATGCGATTTGTGAAAGATCTGCTGGTGATTCGTTTGAAATATCCGCCGTCGGATTCCGCGATTGCGAGCTTGAATGAAGATTACAGCGACATCGTGGCGGGAGAAAGAATCCAGCGAATCGAGGCCACGCCGGATGAGCGTGAAGACAAGGACGTGCCGGATTTGCCGCGCATTGCTTTTGGATTCGATCGCCGCCAGTACGGGCGGCTGCGGCAATTGATCGATACGCTCAACACCCTCTGAACCGTTGCGGATCAGCCGGCGAATTTCCGCGCGATCATCGTGGCGTTGTGGCCGCCGAACCCGAAGGAATTATTGACGGCGGCATGGACTTCGGATTCACGCGCCGTGTTTGGCACGTAATCGAGATCGCACTCCGGATCGGGATTCTCGTAATTGATCGTGGGCGGAACGCGATTCGTCTCGATCGCTTTGGCGCAAATTGCCATTTCGACAGCGCCGGCGGCCCCGAGCATGTGGCCTGTGGCGCCTTTGGTTGAGCTGACGATCAGCCGGCGCGCATGGTCGCCAAACACAGTTTTGATCGCCTGCGTTTCGCAGATGTCGCCTTGCGGTGTCGACGTGCCATGGGCATTGATGTAAGAGATTTCCTCGGGGCGCATGCCGGCGGAACGCAGCGCCATGCGCATGCAACGCGACGCTCCCTCGCCAAAGGGCGCCGGGGCGGTGATGTGATTGGCGTCGGCGGTGTTGCCATAGCCGACCAGCTCGCAATAGATTTTCGCTCCGCGCGCGCGGGCATGTTCGAGTTCTTCGAGAACGAGAACTCCGGCGCCTTCTCCCATGACAAAGCCGTCGCGTTGCGCATCGAAAGGCCTCGAGGAACGTTTAGGTTCATCGTTGCGCGTGCTCATGGCTTTCATGGCGCAAAATCCGCCGATGCCCAAAGGGGTGATTGTGGCTTCGGCTCCGCCGGCAAACATGACTTTGGCGTCTCCCATGCGAATGGTGCGCCAGGCTTCGCCGAGCGCGTGCGTTGCCGTGGCGCATGCGGAGCAAGTGGCCACATTCGGCCCGCGTAATTTGAAATACATCGAGAACATGCCCGAAGCCATGTTCAAGATGAGCATCGGAATCATGAACGGCGAAACACGTCCCGGCCCGCGATTCAACAAGACCTTGTGCTGTTCTTCGGTCGTGCGCAGTCCGCCGATGCCCGAGCCAATGAAGACGCCGATTTCGTCGCAGTTTTCCTTGGAAAGATCGAGTCCGGAATCGAGCAGGGCCTGCCAGCCGGCATAGACGCCGAATTGGGTGAAGCGATCGGTGCGGCGGATTTCTTTGGGCGATGGGAAAGCGGGAGTGGGATCGAATTCTTTGACCTCGGCGGCGATCTGGCAATCGTAACCTGCGGGATCGAATTGGGTGATGCGATCGATGCCGCATTGGCCGCTGAGCAGCTGGTTCCAGAGCGCATCGATGGTATTGCCGAGGGGGGAGACCACCCCGAGGCCGGTGATGACGACTCGATGACCCGCCAGAGTACTTGCCATAAAATTAAAGGGGCAGCGCGCGTGCTGAAGAGCCGTGGCTGCCCCGAACAAGGTGATTCAAAATTACTTTTGCTGGGTGTCTTCGATGTACTTGATGACATCGCCGACACTTTGAAGCTTTTCCGCTTCCTCGTCCGGAATTTCCTGGCCGAACTCCTCTTCGAGAGCCATGACCAGCTCCACCGTGTCGAGCGAATCCGCCCCGAGATCCTCAATGAACTTGGCATCCGGGGTCACCTGATCCGCGTTCACGCCCAGTTGCTCCACGATGATGTTCTTTACTTTCTGTTCGATCGATTTTTCAGCAGCCATGGATTTCTCCGTTAATAAGTTTGTTGTGTCTCTAAGCGACGTTGTCCAACGCGTCAAGTCCCGAATCTTTAAATTTTACCGCGATTTTCCCGGCCGATTTCCCATCGCCGCGGAGCAGCCTGCGGCGATTCTCTACCGCCTCGCATTGGGCGCGTCCAGCCTGAATTCACATCACCATTCCGCCATCCACTGCCAGCACCTGACCGGTGATGTAACGCGCTCCGGGACTCGCCAGGAACAACGCTGCCTGCGCTATATCATCGGCTTGTCCGAAACTGTTCAAGGGAATCTTTTTCAGCAATTCCGCCCGCCACTCCGCGTTCAATCCCGCCGTCATGTCCGTCTCGATAAAACCTGGCGCGAGCGCGTTCACCGTAATCCCGCGCGAAGCGAATTCGCGCGCCGTCGATTTCGTGAATCCAATCAAGCCCGCTTTGCTCGCCGCGTAATTCGCCTGCCCGGCATTGCCAATCAATCCAATGACCGACGCGACGTTGATGATCCGTCCGGCGCGCTGCTTGATAAAACTGCGCGCGAAAGCTTTCGTGAAGGAAAAGGCGCCTTTCAAATTCGTGTCGAGCACGGTGTCCCAATCCTCTTCGCTCATCCGCATCAATAACCCGTCGCGTGTCACTCCCGCGTTATTCACCAGAATATCCACGCGCTCTGTCTCGCTGAGAATCTTCTCCGCGATCTCGCTCACAGCGGCGCTGTTGGAGACATCCACCGCATGCGCCCAGGCGCGGCGACC
>JBFMDG010000276.1:0-8993 GCA_040754135.1 Verrucomicrobiota bacterium | reverse complement strand
CACGGGCAATTGGCTGGCGTCGTGATTTCCCGTGAGCATGCTCGAGCAGAAGAGCAGCATGGAATTGTCGAGCAACGTGCGGTTTCCTTCCTGGATGCTTTCGAGCCGTCGCGCAATGTAGGCGACCTGTTCCACAAAAAACTGGTTCACCTTCAGCCAATCGGCCGTGTCGCTGTGCGAAAGCAAATGATGAATCATGTAATCGACACCCAGATGCGGAAAACGGAGCGAGCTGTGATCATTGTTCAGCTTGAGCGTGCAGAGCCGCGTGGTGTCGGTCTGAAACGCCAGCACGAGGATATCGCACATTAATTTCATGTGCTCGCTGATATCCTGGGGAATGCCATCCGGCGGGCGCGGAATGTTCGGAGCGGAAAGGGTCGGACGCCAGCCTTGCAGTTCGCCTTTTTTGCCGGCGTTTTCAATCCGCTTTTCCACTTCGCGAACCGAATCGAGATATTCGTCGAGCTTCCGTTGATCATTGGCGCTGATGTGACGCCGGAAATCGTGGGCATCGGCGAGGACCGCGTCGAGAACGCTTTTATCGCCGCGGGTGATTTCATCTTTGAACAAGCGATCGAACGCGAGCGCGGGGTAGAGTTCGAGCGGGGTGGGCGTGGTGGGTGAACTCCAGGAAATGTGCGAGCTGTAGAGCATCGAGTAGTTCTTGTGCACGGAAGGATTCGACTTTTCGCAGCCGAGCACGAGGCTGGGCACTTTGGTCTGGTGACCAAAACGCTGAGCGAGGAATTGATCGATGCTTGTGCCCGAGCGGATTTCTCCGCCGGAGGCGAGCGGCGCGCCGGAGAGGAGGTTTCCGGTCTGGGAGCTGTGAATGTTTCCTTTGAGGGCTTCGGCGTTGTAGAGACCGCGGACGAAGAGCATTTTCTCGCGGAAATCGGTGAGCGGCTTGAGCACCTGGCCAAGTTCCATTTGTTTGCCTTCGCCTTTGGCCCACCATTCGCGAGTATGAAAACCGTTTCCGGCAAACAACACGGCCAATCGCGCGGGAGCTTCGCTGGACGGCCGCAGCGGTCCAGACGGTTCGTCCCCCCATACCGTGATCGATTCCATCCAGGGGAGTGCCATGGTGACACCGACTCCGCGGAGAAAGGCGCGCCGGGAAATTTGGTATGGCTTCATGAGGTGGTCTGTTTTCAAAAGAGTGATAGCACGTCCGGCGCACCAATCCTACAGGAAAGTTTCTTCTTTCCGGTGCGACGACTCCTCTCGTTTGAACGGCTTTCAGCGCCGCGGAAATTCAATGACGGGACGCACTTTGCTCTACCATCGGTCGCTCACTCTAAAGAGGACGGTCAGGTAAAAGTTTTCGATTCCAAATTGCGTCAGGGAAATGCGCATGGCAGAGCCATCGACAATCCCGGCGGGGAATTGAACTTCGACCGGATATTCCGCGGTGAGCGCGCCGTGGCCTTCGCAACGCCAGCATTCGTAAGGTCCGGTGGAACCGTATCCGCCACAAACTCCACAGGTGGCATGCGCCGGCACTCCGATGCGAACGGAGCCGCCCGCCAATGCCTCTTCCGGAGTGAGGATCACTTCGACGGTGAGGCTTTCGACCGTTTCGGATTTAGGATGGCTGACATTTTCAAAGTTCATCCAGAGCCGATCGAACAATTCATCGAAGGACGGTGCGAAGCGATCGAACGATCTCAGCAGCGAAAGCTCGCGGGCGTACTGACGCGGCGGCGAAGCCCGCATCGGTTCCGCGCGCGAGCGCCTCGGCGTCACCAATGGTTCAGGCGCGGGGCCCCAAGGCCGCCGGCGGCGCGGCACCGGTTCCAACTGATCATCGTAACGGCGGCGCCGATTGGGATCACTCAATACCGCGTAAGCCTCCTGGAGTTCGAGGAATGGTTCGCTTTCACTTCCCGATCGATCGGGGTGCAATTCGAAGGCGCGTCGCCGGAAAGCCGATTTGATGTCGTCAAGGCTCGCGTTAGTGGCGACGCCCAGAATTACATAATAATTCTTGTTCACAACAAACTTCCTTTCCATTTTCCCACAGTGGGCGCGGGACTGATTGATCACCGTAATTGCGGCCGCAAAACCCAGCAACCTGATTTCAGCGCGAGATCGGATTCCACAGCAGCGCAACGCCAATCACCGCATTCACGTACACGGCGGCGAGCAGGTCATCGACAACCACTCCCCAGCCGCCAGGGAGTTGCTGGCTTTGGCGGACCGGCCACGGTTTCGCGATGTCGAAGAAGCGAAAGGCCACGAAGACAGCAAGCGTCCAAGGCCAAATTTCTGGCGAAAAGAAATGCGATGGCGGCGGAACCGACTGATGCTTCAATCCATAATCAACCAAGAGCGAACCAAAACAGATTGGCACGGCCACAATTTCATCGAGCACGACCGATCCGGGATCGCGTTGGTCGAGTTTTTTCTCGGCGAAAGCACAGAAATCGACGGCAACAAAAGAGCTCAACACCATTCCCATCACAAGAAAGATCAAGCTCCCCGGCCACAACAGGAGCAGAAAGAATCCCACGCCGAGAATGGATCCGAAAGTACCGGGTGTTACCGGGATCAGCCCCATGCCAAAGCCTTGCGTGACCCATAAAATAACCTTTCCGCAGAGGGCCGGTGGCGAATGCGATCCATTACGCCGCTGATTTCCACTCATGGGAAAGAGGGAAAATTTGGTCGCGAAAAACAAGCCCAGGACCAAGGCCAGGATCAGCATAATTTCCCAGGCGCTCAACATCGAGAGCACCGCGGGAAATGAAGCGTGCGGCCCCATACGCCCTCACATATCGTCGAGATAGACCTTGCGATTGTGGGAGAGATACATCGCGCCCGAGATGGCGGTGAGGGCCACGGCCACCCACTTGGAAAGCTCCGTGAAGTAGCCGACCCACCCGCCGAAGATTTTGGTCCCGAGCCAGCCCCATTCGGGATGGCTGATCAACACCAGAACCGAAATGATCGCCACAATTTGCGAAATCGTTTTGTGTTTTCCATAACCTTCCGCGGCCAGGACGAGGTTTTTCGATGCCGCTAAAAGCCGCAATCCAGTGATCGCGAGTTCGCGGGCAACAATCACCACCACCATCCAGGCGGGCATCAGATCGCGATCGACGAAAGCGATGAACGCGGAGCAGATGAGAATTTTGTCGGCCAACGGATCCATGAGGATGCCGAAGTTCGTGATGAGATTATCGCGCCGGGCGATCCGGCCGTCGTAAAGATCGGTGAGACTGGCGGCAATGAACAACACCAGGGCGATGGTATCGGCGAATTTGATTCTGGAAAAAAAGGCCGCCAGAAACAGAACCGTTAAAGCGAACCGGGAAAGGGTGAGCTTATTGGGCAGATTCATGTCGGGTAACGGCGGTTCGCTTCATCATGGTGTGCAGTGTTGTCGCAAATCCCCCTGATTCTCTGGAACGAGGTGCCGGTGTCAAAGCCCTTTTGCAATTCAGCGCAAATCGCTTGCGGCTGCTTTGCCGATAGATGCGATCGCTAAAGGTTTCTTTCGCGGGTGCGAGCTGAATCCGGTTAATCCGTTTCCGGTTCGGTCCGCATTTCCTTTTGCCGCAGACTTTCCAACGCCATCAGCGCCGCCTGGCTTTCCGCCTCCTTTTTGCTCTTGCCGCGGCCCCGGCCGATTTCCAATCCGCGATAATGAACCGTGCATTCGAAAATGCGATCGTGATCAGGCCCTTCCACCGATTCCAAGCGGTATTGCGGTGATTCCGGCGACTGGGCTTGCAGATACTCCTGCAATTCGCCTTTCGGATTTTCCAGATTTGGCAAATCGGTCAATTCACCAAATACATCCTGGAACTGACGCAGGATAAAATCCCGCGCCACTTCAAAACCTCCATCAAGAAAAATGGCGCCAAGCACCGCTTCAAAAGCGTCGGCGAGCGCTGACGGACGTTCTCGGCCGCGATTCAATTCTTCACCGCGGCTGAGGATGAGGGCATCACCGAGAGCGAGGCGCCGGCCTTGATCCGCGAGGGTGCGGCGATTGACCATTTGCGCGCGCGCTTTCGTGAGCGGCCCTTCGCCGAACGCCGGAAATTTTTCGTAGAGAAATCGCGTCAGCACCAGCTGCAAAACGGCGTCGCCAAGAAATTCGAGTCGCTGATTATGTTGCACGGAAGCGCCTTGTTCGTGCGCGACCGAGGGATGAGTCAAGGCCAGGCGCAGAAGGCTTTCTTCGCGAAATGAATAGCCCAATCGTTGCTGAACTGCGGCAAGGTCGGACACAGGACGGATTACTTAAGCTGGAGCCACGGCCACCGGAACGGTAGGCGCCGCATTCGATTTGGCGCCATTGCCATCAGGCGGGGCGGACTCGACCGCAAGCGCAACCGGCGGCTCAGGTTGTTCACTCGCGCCGGCTGGCATTGAGGAGGAGGAGGAAGATTCCAATCCGTGTTCGAGCAGGTGCGCCACGTCGCGCTGGACTTCTTCCAATTGATCCAACTGGAGTTTGGGATCGGCGATTTTGAAAAGGTCGCCGCTCTTCACGTGTTCGTAAATAAACACGCGCTGGCCATCCTCACTCAACTGCGCTTTGACTTTGAGCAACCGTTTGCGTTCGAGCATGACCGCCAGGATGAACCGCGCTCCGGCGTGGGTGGGATCGTTTTGCTCGATCAATTTGCGCAACAGAGATTCGGCCGTTTCCTTCTGAATCGGATCGGGAGGCGCAGCGGGGGGCGGCACATAAATCCCCTGCCAATAGGAAACAAACCCTTTCCGATCGACAGCGCCCTGGCTGAACTGCGTGCTCCAGCATGGATGGCAGACATCGAGGCGTTCGTACGCCTGCTTCTGGTCAAAAAGCAACGTGTGATACGTCTCTTTGTCGGCAAACGGTTTCTGGCAAGCCTGACAAGCATGCGCGCGAGATTGAATGTTCCAATCGATCATCGGTCTTTTCTGCGCAATTACCGCGCTGGTTTAGCCGTGCATTAACACCATCGGCGCACAACTTCAACTTCATTCCTGATTGGCCCCGAATTTCGTCACGCCGCAGCCGGTCGTAAACCGGTTCTAACTTTTTCCAAGCGCACCCGTCCGAATCCACAGAACGCGTTTATCAGGCCAAAGGCCTGCCCTTGAACCTGAACGCGGCCACGCCCCCGATTGCTCAACGCTCCAGAATCTTCGCAAGCGTCCTGCGGGCGAAGCTGCAGCGGTTCGCAGACGTCGCAAACGTGGCAGACGTGGCAGACGTGGCAGACGTGGCAGACCTGCGCTCCGTCTTTCCACCGGAACGCCTGTTGTCCTCTGCGAGTTTCTCTGCCGCATTCCGTTGCGCACGCGCTGCGACTGGTTTTCAGCACAGTCGCGCTCCGGCGCTGCGCTTGTACCATGCAATTTTTCAAGAATAAACAAATTGATGAATTCCTCCTCCTTGCTCGTTAATCTTCTGCCATGCAAAAAAGAAATTCATGTTGCCAGGTTTTCCTAACGCCAGTGCAGCCTGTTTTTCAACTGCGCGTCGCCCTCCGCTCTATCATAAAGCCGATCTGTCTAAACGGCATCGCGACCGAGGGTGCTGCCTGGACGTGCTTCGATGAAGTCCATTTATCCTGATCAAGCAGCTGAACGCGATCGCTGGATTCTCAGCCGGCGCGCTTCGAAGCAGGTGGTCGATCCCTTGCGGCCCTTTGCCTGGCTGAACGAATTCGAACATTCCGCCTCGGGCGATATCGTTTCGGTCCTCACGATTTTTCTCACCAATCGCGAGTGTCCCTGGCGCTGTCTCATGTGCGATCTCTGGAAAAATACGCTCGATCACTCGGTTCCCCGCGGGGCCATTCCTGCCCAGATCACATTTGCAATCGAACAGTGGATGCTGACGCGCAAAATGGCGAGCAACCGGTGTGACTCGGCTCAACCCACGCCTGAACCGCGCGAATCGCATTCGACGACGAGTGTTCGCCTGGACGCTCGCCAAAACAAATTTACTGCCCGACTTCCCGATTCTCGCGCTGAGGTGAAACTCTACAACAGCGGCAGTTTCTTCGATCCCGGCGCCATACCGCGCGAGGATTTTCCGCAAATCGCGGAGCGCGTTCACTCTTTTTCGCGGGTGATAGTGGAATGTCATCCAGCATTGGTGAACGATCACGTTCTGCAGTTTCGCGATATGCTTCAGGGAGCCGGCCCGGCTCAATCCCAAAGCCAAGGCCCGTCACTTGAAATAGCCATGGGCCTCGAAACCGCTCACCCGGACGTGCTCGAAAAACTCAACAAACGCATGACACTCGGCCAATACCGGCGCGCCGCTGATTTTCTTCTGAAACACCAAATTGCCTTGCGAAGCTTTGTGCTGGTTCAACCTCCTTTTCTCGAAAAAGGCGAAGCACTCGTCTGGGCGCAACGCTCGATCGATTTCGCCTTCGATTCGGGCGCCTCCGTGGTGTCTCTCATCCCTACTCGCCCAGGCAATGGCGCCCTCGATGATCTGTCGCGCGCGGGCGAATTCTCGCCGCCACGACTGGCCACTTTGGAATCCGCGCTCGAATATGGTCTGGCCCAAAAGCGCGGCCGCGTCTTTGCCGATCTTTGGGATCTTGAAAAGTTCTCCGCCTGTCCAACGTGTTTCTCGAAGCGATTGGCGCGCTTGTCCGAGATCAATTTGCATCAGGAATTGCGGCCTCCTGTGATCTGTTCGAATTGTTCCGCTCAATGAACGCCGACTTTGATCTCGCTGTGGTTGGTTCCGGATTCGGCGGCTCGCTCGTGGCGCTCATCGCGCGCAAGCTCGGCTATTCCGTTGCGCTTTTGGAGCGCGGCCGGCATCCGCGTTTTGCTATTGGAGAATCGTCAACGCCGCTGGCCAATCTGCTGCTCGAAGAACTCTGTCAGCGTTATGGATTCGAACATTTGGCCGCCCTTTCAAAATGGGGCACTTGGCAACAGGCGTTCCCTCGGGTGGCCTGCGGATTAAAGCGCGGTTTTACCTTTTACCATCACCAATGGGGCAAACCGTTCGAGCCCGATGCGAGCCATCAAAACGAATTGCTCGTCGCCGCCAGTCCGCATGATCGCATCGCGGATACGCATTGGTACCGCGCCGACTTTGATCAACTCCTCAGCCAGGAGGCCTGTCGCGCCGGAGCGGAATACTTCGATCAATGCGGCCAGATCGAAGTGGCTTTCAAGAATGCGCGTCCGGCGCTCAGCGGAACCAACGCCAGCGGGCCGTTTGCTTTCCGCACAAAGTTTGTCATCGACGCAACCGGCCCGCGCGGATTGCTTCATCGCGCGCTGGATGTTGGCGAGGAAGCGTTTGATGAGTTGCCGAAGACTCATGCGTTTTACACTCATTTTCGTGACGCGCGGCGCTGGGACGAACTGATTCCTTCCGCCCTGCCACCGCCGTATCCGGTGGACGATGCGGCTTTGCATCATATTTTCGACGGCGGTTGGATCTGGGTTTTGCGCTTCAACAATGGCGTGACGAGTGCCGGCGCGGCGGTCACTGAGTCCATGGCCGCCCGTCGGCAATTGGGGAGCGGGGAACTGGCGTGGAGCAATCTGTTGCAGCATTTGCCCTCGGTCCGTGCGCAATTTGAGAGCGCCACACCGATGTTTCCCTTCATTCACACCCCACGGCTCGCTTTTTTGAGCCGGCAGATTGCCGGGCCGACCTGGGCATTGCTTCCGTCGGCCGCCGGTTTCATCGATCCGCTGTTATCCACCGGATTTCCGCTCACTCTGCTGGGTGTGATGCGGATCGGCGCGTGGCTGGAAAAGGGATTTGATACGCCGAATGCGTGCGAGGCGCTTTCCGCGTATGCCGCGCAAACGCGACGCGAATTGCGACGCGCGGCGCGTCTGGTCGCCGCACTTTATCGGCACTTTGCTGATTTCAAAATGTTCTCAAGCCTCTGCCTGCTTTATTTCGCGGCGGTGACGTTCACCGAAACCGCGCGGCGCTTGAACCGGTCTGAACTGGCCGGGTCAACTTTCCTGCTCGGTGACCATGCCGAATTCAATGCCGGATTTGAAACGTGTTGCGATCTTGCCTTTGAGAGCGGAACGGCAACTCCGGGCTGCGCGCGAATTGAGAAGCCGGAGACGAGTTTGTCGCATTTGATCCGACAGACGATTACACCGGTTGATGTCGCCGGGTTGACTCGCGCTCGAACGCCCAATTGGTTTCCAGTGAACGTCGAAGATCTCTTTGCATCGGCGGCAAAATTGGGGGCGACGCGAGAGGAGATCGAGGCGCTCTGTCGTCGGTGCGGTTTTTAAGGGGACCAGGCCGCCGAGTGGAAACGCAGTGGCATCGAGCCGAATCGTGTGCTTTTTGCGCGATGGAAAGGGTGTCCTGCCGGAGGAATTTCGAGAGATTTCGATTGAGAACACGCCTTGACCGGGAGGGGTTGGTGAACGAAAATAGGCCCGCAAATTGGGGGCGTACTGGTTTCGACCTGGAGAATACGCCAGAGGCGGCATGCCGAGGATGGTTCGTTGGCCTCGTAAAAAATCGGACCAAAAAACAACTGCTAACACTGAATTAGCTCTCGCGGCCTAAGGTCCGCGACGTTCACCGCTCGACACCTGCTAGGGTGGATGAACGCTACAGCAGGTTAGGTTGAGCGCGGAGACCGCGCGTGTTCAGCCGAAACTTTTCCATGCGGACTACGCGGTGCGACTCGCGTCAGAACGTTTATCGCACTGCCGACAACTCTCTTCTGACTAAGCATGTAGTCGCGGCTGGTAGATTGGCCAGGGACGCGGGTTCAACTCCCGCCGCCTCCACCATCCTTCGCTCGGGCCGACCTCATCGGCCTGAGCGAAGGATGGTGCCCTCCGCAGCCTTTGGCGGAGGAGGGCTTCGTTGATTTCCACGACTGGCCCGAGCTACGGATGGCAGGCCATCCTTCTGAACGGTTGCTTCGATGACCGCATGATGGTTTTAGTCCCTGCCGAAGAAGTTCAGTTTTATTCCGCGCTTCGCTCGGGCCGATCCGGATCGGCCTGAGCGAAGG
>JBFMDG010000275.1:0-9011 GCA_040754135.1 Verrucomicrobiota bacterium | reverse complement strand
GCGACAAAACGGTCGACGGCATTGCGCGCCCAACGCCGCGCGCGGTTCGATTTCAAGCGCGGCTCTTGCGCGCGCACCGGCGCCTTGAACGCCCAATGATCTCTTTTATCGGCGAGCTTCGGCCCGATGCCATCCGGCCAATGCGCGCCTTGATCAATCCAGGCGCGCAAAATCCCGACCTGCTCGGCCGAAAGACGATCTCCTTTTTGCGGCATGATGGTGTCTTCAACACCCGCGACAAATCGAATCAACAGGCTCCGTTCACTTTGCCCGGGCAGAATCGCCGTCCCGAGATCGCCGCCGGCCAGCGCCGCCTCTTTTGCATCGAGCCGAAAGCCAGCTTCGGCGCGTTGCGGTCCATGGCACCGATAGCAATGCGCCTCAAAAATCGGTTGCACCTCCTTAACGAAATCGACCTTGCGCGCAACCGGCGGCGGCAAAGCTTCAGATTTCGTTTTGCCTTCTTTCGGCGGCGCCTTCAGGACCAGCCCATCCGGCCATTTGGCGCCTTGATCAATCCAGGCGCGAAGCAACCCGATTTGATCTTTGCTGAGTGGATCGCCTTTATCCGTGGGCGGCATTTCCATCTCCTCGACCAGGCCGGCAACGTAATGGATCAGGCGGCTTTTCGCGCTTTCACCCGGAATGACATTGGGGCCTTCGTCACTTTCCTTGAGCATGCCCGCGCGCGTTTCGAGGCTGTACTTCCCTTTCGGCTTTTCCCCGCTATGACACTTCAAACAACTCGCCTCCAAGATCGGTTTGATTTGTTGCTCGAAATCGACCGTCTTGCTCGAAGCGGGCGGAAGTTTCGAAAGATCGACCTCCGCGCCCAAAACCGAGAGCGGCGCAAGCAACATGAGAAAGAAGCCGATGGCGAGCGGCCAACAGATCCGGCCAGAATGGCCACGCTCCGGAGCAGGGGGCTGCGACCTCTGCGACCCGCACTCGAGTTTCGACCTTTTGCTGATGCCTTGGGCTTTCCTTTGTCGAAAACCTTGTCGGAAACCTTGTCGAAAGGATTTTGGATCGACAAAGTTTGGGACGAAGTTTTCGACAAAGGTGTGATCGCAAATTATCCAACTCCAAGAGCCGCGGTCCGGACCAGGGGGCTGCGACGTTTGCAACCCGCACTCGAGTTTGGGCCTTTTGCTGATGCCTCGGGCTTTCTTTTGTCGAAAACCTTGTCGGAAACTTTGTCGAAAGGATTTTCGATCGACAAAGTTTGGGACGAAGTTTTCGACAAAGGCATGATCGCAAAATGTCCAACTCCAAGAGCCGCGCTCCGGACCAGGAGGCTGCGTGTCGCAATGCGATTCGAAAAACATATGTGCGTTTTGCCAGGCCGGTTGACGTGTCCAACCCGGCGAGAATTCGAGTCCCGTTCAATCAATGAGCGGGGCATTCGAAAAAGTAGTCGGGCCACAAATATCCGACAAGCGCTTAGTTCAATTGACGCCAATCGCTGCCAATCGCGAGCGAATCGAAGAAACCCGCATTTGCAAGAATTGCAGGAGCGAATGAAAGCAACCTGGGGAACTGTCATGAAGCTCCGGCCCCATGTTTCAGCGTGCCCGGAATGCTCTGCCGGGCGCCGGGGAATCGGTGCAAGGCGCCAGGAAAGTCATGCCACGTGCCAGGGGATCCGTGCCGCAAGAGTTTCCAGTTTCGCCACACGCCCGGGAACTCGTGCCACACGCCAGGAATTCGCCGCCGCAAGCCAGGAAATCCGTACCGCGCGTGGGAACGCCACCAACACGCCAGGGAATTCGCGCCGCACCCCAGGAATTCCGCGCCGCACGCCAGGAAAATGGCGCCACAATGTGTCGAGCCGTCCAACGCGCCGTGCCAGTCGCGCAACGCGCCAGGGAACGCGTCCCACACGCCAGGAATTTGCCGCCGCACGCCAGGAATTTGCCGCCACACGCCAGGAATTTGCCGCCACACGCCAGGAATTTGCCGCCACACGCCAGGAATTTGCCGCCACACGCCAGGAATTTGCCGCCGCACGCCAGGAAAATGGTTCCACGGCCTGAAAATGAGCCGAAACGCCACTTTCCAGGCCTGAAACCTGTCTGAACTTTCTTGGAAACCAGTGACTTACGCTAGAAAGGGTGATTTTCGCCCGTTTTCCCACTTCCGGGACGATCGAGGTGAGTTGCCTATCGCTCCTCTTCGATCAGTTTGGTGCCCTCGCCCCGAATTGGCACCCTCTCCATCCAAAGCTGGAAGAATGGCGCCATAGATGAACAGGGTGGCTTTAACGCGGCCAATCCTTTCTCAAGGCGCGCTGGTTGAGTTTGATGCTGATTGGGCGGCCAAGTTTCTCCTGGAATTCGCGGATGGTCGCGACGCGGTTTTGGTCGAATCGACTGCGCACTGGTCTCGGGTCGGGCGGATGCGTGCAGAAGGAAACCAGGGCATACCGGTCATCGAGGTTTTGGTAGTACAACCCATCAAATTCGTTGGGCACTTCATTGAACCAGATCTTCAATGACATGCAGATCAGCCCGGCGAGCTCCGGTCCGGCACTTTCAATCTTTAACGGGCCAAATTGGAACTGATTTGGACGCGCGGACGGCAAATTGATGTAAAACCAGGCCGCCTTTTCCGGTGCAGTGCGGTGACGCTCGATCACTTCGATGGCGCCGGTTTGATCCACGCGAATGTCCCGCCAGAGCGGGTCCGGCGTGACACCGTTGACGCGCACGGCGTCCGGATTCGAACAGTACACCGAAAACACAGCGCGCCCGACGGAAAAGTCATTTCGCGTCAGTTGAAAGGTTACAGTCTGGTAATCGAACTGGGCGACGGTAGAGAATCGCGCCCGTTTTGGCGCTGAGTCAGTAGGGTCGGGTCGCGGCGCGGCGCAACCAGCGCACAGGCACATCAGCGCCGAAATTCCGATCGCTCGTTTCGAACGGTTTTTCATGCGCGACAGTTTTGGTACAGTTCGTGACGCGGATGATGCTGACTTCCTTGAGAGTTCGTCGAGCGCCCAGGTTGTGTGAAGATCTTCATACTCGAACAGGCCTCCAACCAAGTCACTTGACCTGATTCTGCCAAAGTTTTCTGCAACTCTTTTGCGTTCAGGTGTGTTTTGGGCTTAAGATGAGCCCAGATCGTAGCGGGCCCACACATGATAGACCCGAACAACTTTGAGACGTTCATGAGAGCGTACCAGAACATGGTATTTTCGACCGCCTTCCGGCTGCTTGGCAGCGCGGCGGAAGCGGAAGACATCTCTCAGGAGGTCTTTTTGAAAGCGTATGATCGTTTTGCCGAACTCTCGCAAAGCCCAACCGTGGGCGGTTGGTTGAAAACTGTGACCACCAATCTTTGCCTCAATCACCTGACCCGCTACCGCGCCCGCTGGAAATTCTTTTCTGAGATGACCTCCGCGGACGAGGACGATCAGGCGCCGATCGATCTGCCGGCGCCGGATCATTTTAGCGATCAGGTGAACGAAGCCGACCAACGCGAGTTGTTGGAGCAGGCGCTTCAGAAATTGCCGACCGACCAGCGGGTGCCGATTGTGTTGTTCCATTTCGAGGGGAGAAGCTACGAGGAGATTGCCGCGCAATTGAAGATTTCCCTGAGCAAAGTGAAGACAGATATTTTTCGCGGGCGGGAGGCGTTGAAGAAAAAGCTGAAGCTGAAGTTTGCCGATGAGTTTCCCGAGAGCAATCCGCCGGCTCCGCGCTTTACCTCCTCCCGTTCGAACCGACAGGCCTGTTTGATATGATATGAATTCCGACCCTTCCAAAGAACACGAACTCGAACAATTGATCGATCGCGAGTTGCACAAGCTCCAGGATCTCTCCGCTCCGAGCACCCTGTTGCCGCGCGTGCTGGCGGCGATTCAATTGCGCGCGTTGCCATGGTGGCAGCGTCCCTGGCTGACATGGCCCGTGCCTTTCAAACTGATTTCACTGGTTCTGTTTTTGTCGATCACCAGCCTGGCGGTGTACGGCGGATGGCTGGTCTGGAATGGCGGTGGACAAACGGTTGTCGCGGAGAATTCGAATCGGCTGCTGCAGCCCGTGCTTCAATTGGGCGAAGTGCTAAACATCCTCGGCAAAGCGCTCTGGCTACTCGTGTCCTCGATCAATCGAACCTGGCTGCTCATCACCGCGTCGGTCATGTTCCTGGCTTATCTCTCTTGTGTAGGACTCGGGACGCTTTGTTTCCGATTTGCCACTTCATCTCGAACTCACGCGTCATGAAACCACTCCTTTTCAAATCCCGCCTGGTGGCGCTGCTCGCTCTGGCCTGCGCCCTGGGAAACGCACCTTGGCCGTCACTGGCCCAGCAAACTCAAGCCGATCCCGCGATCGAGCGCGAGGCCGCTGCCCCCACGCAAAAAAATTACTCCGTTCGCCTCAGCGAAGTCGTGCAAATCGGACAGGACTTCCATCTCAAGGCCGACGAAAGCTGCCGCGAGGTCGTCATTGTCGGCGGCGATGCCATCATCGATGGCGAAGTCCGGCGGGATGTGGTGGTCGTCTTCGGCAAAGTGAAAGTCAACGGCACGGTCGGCGGGGATTTGGTGAATGTTCTCGGCGGCACAGTGCTCGGTCCGAATGCCATGGTGGAAGGAGATGCGACGGTGGTGGGCGGACGGCTGGAGCGGAAAGCGGGCGCGCACGTGGGCGGTGAGCCTCGCGAGATTTTGGCCGGCGAAAACATTCCGAGTTTTCAATGGGTGGCGGATTGGGTCGTGAAAGGCCTGATGTGGGCTCGACCGTTGCCGCCTCAATTTGCCTGGGTCTGGACGGTTGCGGCCATTTTTCTCGTGCTTTACGTCCTGATGATGGCGTTGTTTCCGCGCCCGGTGCAGGCGTGCGTGGATGCGATGGACCGAACGCCGGTCGGCACTTTCTTCACGGGGGTTCTGGGATTGATCTCGTTTCCGTTTGTTTTGCTGTTGCTGGTCGTAACCGGCGTGGGCGTGCTCATCATTCCCTTCCTGTTTGTGGCATTGGCTGCAGCATTTTTCTTCGGGAAAATTTCGGTTTACCGCTTCACCGGTCTGCAACTGGCGCGGCAACTCCACGCGGCGGTTCTCGAACAACCTTTGGTGGCATTGATCATCGGGATCCTGATTTTTTACCTGCTTTACATGGTTCCCGTGCTTGGATTGCTGGCGTGGATGCTGGCAACGATCTGGGGATTAGGCAGTGTGCTTATGGCCACCTTTTCGGCGCTCAAACGCGAACGCGCTCCCGCGACAGCCACCATCGCTCCTGCTCCGACTTACGCCATGGCCGCGCCCGCTGGAACCGCTCCCGTTGGCGGAGAAGTTCCTCCGCCACTCGCCAGCAGCATTCCTTTGGGCAGCACCGCGCCGGTCGATTTGTCGCCAGCCACTTTGCTCACCATGGAACGCGCGGGTTTTTGGATACGGACGTTTGCCACGTTGATTGACTTGATCCTGGTGGGAGTTATCGGCGCTATTTTCAATCATGGAGTCATGTTTCCTCTGCTGCTCATGGCTTATCATCTGGCCTTTTGGACCTGGAAACAGACCACGCTCGGCGGGATCGTCTTTGGCTTGAAGCTGGTCCGGCTTGATGGCCGTCCCATCGATTTCGCAGTGGCACTCGTCCGCACCTTGTCCGCGCTGATTTCCGCTGTGTTTCTTTTCCTGGGCTTCTTCTGGGTCGGCTGGGATGCCGCCCGTCAGTCATGGCATGACAAAATCGCTGGAACCGTCATCGTGAAAGTGCCCAAAGGCATCTCCTTGATTTGATCGAACCGCATTGAGGAAATCCGCGCTCACCACTGCGGAGTTTTTGGACTTCAAAAGCCGATTCGAACCGTCGAGAAGAGGTAAGTGACGGCGGCGGCTAACAGCACAGCCAGCAAGATTGAAAGCACCTTGATGATGGTAATGGCGTGATTGTCCGCGAATTTGGTCAGGGCACTGCGGCGGTGCGTGCGGCGTTTCATAGCTCACTCAACTTGGCAACAATTTCGTCTTCCGTGAGTGGCAGTGATAGAGTAAACGTGCGCGAGCGACATGGCAACGCGAGAATCATCTGCCTCCTCCCTTGCGTCTGAATCCGAGGAGAATTCTCGGGCGCCCCTCATCCAACCTGATTTCAGTCCGCCTCGCGAGTACGGCGCCACCATTCTTCCTCGATTTCCGGGCTGGTGGGCCGCACTCGGGCCGGGAGTGATTTGGATGGCCTTGGCGCAAGGCTCCGGCGAACTGATCTGGTGGCCTTACTTTTGCGCCAAATACGGTTTGGGTTTCCTTTTCCTGCTCGCTCCCGCCTGCCTGCTGCAATACGCCGTCACTTTTGAAATCGGCCGATACTCCGCCCTGACCGGTGAGAGCATCTGGCGCGGATTTGTCCGGCTCCACCCGCTGTTCGGATTCGTGCTCTGGATTTTGATGGCGATTTCATTCCTTTGGTTTGGCGCTTTTGCCACGGCTGGCGGCACCGCCATGGCCCGCCTGGTCGAATGGCCGGATCTCGATGAGCGCGGGCGCAGTTTGTTTTGGGCCTTGCTGAGCATGGTCGTGTTTGCCTTTGCCTTGCTCACGCAAAAACGAACCTATCAGTTGATCGAGAAAGTCATGTGGGCGGTCGCGCTCACCACCATCGCCGGGTTGATTGTCAGTTGCTTTGGAAAACCGGTTCGCGGGTTTTGGCCTGAATTCCTCCAGGCCATGTTCGTTCCACCCCCCTTGGCGCGCCCTTGGGAAAGCGGCGACACTGATCGTCTGCTCACCGCCATCACTTTTGCCGGGTTGGGCGGTTTCTGGACGTTGTTCTACAGCTATTGGATTCTAGGCAAAGGGACAGGATGCGCGCGGCACCGCCTGAGTCATGGCGCGGTTCCAAATTCTGCGGAAGGGTCGTTGGCGGTGGAAGGAGCGCGGTGGCGCCGGTTCCTTTTGCTCGACACTGGCATTGGCGTGTTTGGAAATCTGGCCACCACGTTGATGGCATGTTTTCTGGCGTATGTGGTTCTTTTTCCGAAAGGGATTGTGCCGGACGAATGGCGTTTGGCCGCCGAGCAATCGCAGTTTTTTGCTGGGGCCTGGGGCGAAATGGGGCGCCTGCTTTTTCTTTTAATTTCCGCGGCGTTTCTTTGCGACACCTGGCTTTCAACGGCTGATGCTGTGGCGCGTGTCCACATCGAAATGCTCCGGTTTTATTTCGTGCGGAATCGTGTGGTGGACGAGCGCCGCTGGTACCGGATCATGATCTTGATTTTGACCGGCATTACCGGCCTGACGATGTTTGCCAATCAACCCGGAACACTCATCGTGCTGTCGGCATTGATTGGATTTCTCGGGACGGTCATCTTCACCTTTGCGTTGATTTTTCTTGTGCATGGCCCGTTGCGCCGCGCGTTGCCCGACCCGCTGAAGCCGGGCAAAGCCTCCCTGATTTTGCTGAGCATTTCGGCCATCGCTTACACCCTGCTCGCGGTGGCGTATGTCTGGGTGAAGTTTTTTTTCTGAGAGCCTGTCTGAAAATTGCGCGGGATCGGATTTCGTTGCTATGCGTGGCCGCGCTTATGTCCAGCGTGCGAGGGCAAATTTCTGATTTCGAATTCCCTTAATTCGATTATGTTCTCGGCGTGAATTCTGTTGGGGCCCAGCTCGAAAACCTCCCCGCGTTGAACCAGGTCACCATTCCGGATCTGTGGCAGCAGGAAGCCGTGGCGGCGTTGCGCGCAGGCCGGGATGTGGTGGTGCATGCACCGACTGGCGCCGGTAAAACGCTCATTTTCGAATTGTGGTCCAACCAGGGGAAAAATCGCGGCCAGGCCATTTACACCGTGCCGACACGGGCGCTGGCCAATGACAAACTCGCCGAATGGCGCGCTCGCGGCTGGGACGTCGGCATCGCCACCGGCGATCTCTCTGAGAATCTCGATGCGCCGGTGCTCGTCGCGACGCTGGAAACACAGAAAAACCGGCTCATCCAGGGCAAAGGCCCAACCCTGCTCGTCGTCGATGAATACCAAATGATCGGCGATCCGGATCGTGGCTTGAACTATGAACTGGCGCTTGCGCTCGCTCCGCCTGAGACCCAATTGCTTCTGCTCAGCGGCAGCGTCGCCAATCCTCATGACCTCGTAAAGTGGCTGCGGCGGCTCGGTCGCGACGCGCTTTTGATCCGGCACGATTTGCGGCCGGTGCCGCTGGAAGAAGTCTGGGCGAACAATTTGAATTACCATGTTCCGAGTGAGATTCGCGGTTATTGGCCGCGGTTGGTGGCCAAGTCGCTTGCGGAAGATTTGGGGCCCATTCTGATTTTTGCGCCGCGCCGTCAGGCCGCCGAAGCAATGGCCGCGGAGCTGGCCCGCCAGCTTCCCGTTCCCAATCCGCTCAATCTTGGTCCGGAGCAAAAACTCCTCATTGGCGAACATCTGGCGAAAATGTTGCGCAGCCGCATCGCTTATCATCACAGCGGCTTGAGCTATGGCGCGCGCGCTGGTGTCATCGAACCGCTCGCCAAAGCCGGTCAATTGCGCGTGGTGGTGGCCACCATGGGTCTGGCGGCAGGAATTAATTTTTCGCTGCGGAGCGTGGCGCTCGCGGGCGAATCGTACCGCCGCGATTATATCGAACAACCGCTCCGGCCCGATGAAATCTTGCAGATGTTCGGACGCGCGGGCCGGCGCGGGCTCGATGAAACCGGTTATGTGCTCATCAGCGCCAATGAAATCCGATTGCTCGATGCGCGCCCGGCGCACTTGTCGCGTGGGGGATCGGTGGATTGGAACGCGTTGCTCAGCCTGATGACCGCGGCGGCCGAAGCCGGGCACGATCCATTTCGCGAAGCGGTCCGAGTGCAGGAACGGCTCTTTACCACCCGCCCCATTTTTCTCGGCGTAGAGGAGTCGCTCAAGCACCCCGTCGTTCCTTGTGGTTTAAAAACCGATGCCGAACGCGCCCGGCATGTGCGCAAACGCGTTCGCGAGATGTTGAACAGTCGCGGGGAATGGGAACTCCTCCCTGCGCCGACGGAAAAGCCGCTGAAGGA
>JBFMDG010000274.1:0-9025 GCA_040754135.1 Verrucomicrobiota bacterium | reverse complement strand
CAAATGCACAACGAGGGCTCCTTCCGCCTAATCCTCCCGATCCTGGAGCAGTCTGGTACATGGCGACTATTCCTCTTATTGGTGCACAGAGGGAACAGCTATTTGTCGGTAACTGGTATTTCGCCGTCACATCGCCTGAATTTCCCAATGGAGAAATACGCGCTCAAATTCCAGCGGTTCCAGAGCCGACTACTCACGCGCTCTTTGGCCTCCCCGCTATAACCTTCTGTGTGTATCGATGCGGAAGGAGGCGAGAATAGAAGTGCCGACTCATCTCCGATTTTGCTCGTGTCAATGTGAGAAGCGAACAATAAAAACTCTGCTTTCGCTCTGTGTCCTTTTAGGGACGTCACTCATCGCCACCGCCCAAGGGACTTTCATTTTCGGTCTGGAATTAATCGGGCGAAACGTGATTCCGCCAAACGATGATCCGCGCGGCGGTCATGGAACGGCCACACTCACAGGAGATGAACTTTTCATTCACGTGATTTTCGACGAGGTGTGGCCGGTGAACCTCACACGTGCTTTTGTTCGTGGACCGGCAGAGCCGGGGAGCACTGCACCAATCCTCTTCGATCTGGGCGAACCTCAGTGGGAAGTGCCGAATCCTCCTAACCTCGGTGCAGTATTCTACGCTACACGGATAAACTTGATTTCCGCAAAACAAGAGCACCTCCTCGCGGGCAAATGGTACATGGAGGTCACGACGATTGACTATCCTGAAGGGCATGTGCGCGGACAATTCGTTTTGATTCCCGAGCCTTCCACCTTCGCGCTTTTCTGCTGGCCAGTTCTTCTCTTTTGCATTTCACGATGGCGAAATCCCCGATGAAAAGCTTTTTTTCGCTCTGTGTCCTTTTAGTTCTTTGGTTTCTGCTTTTCTCTCGCCAACTAACCGCAGACGTGGAGTTCTTTTTTGATATGACCGGTTCTAAAGCGGTTCCGCCTAACAACAGCACCGCGATTGGAGGGGGGCACCTGGTTTTCGCGGCGGACAACACATTGAGCTTTCGAATTGGATGGCTTTACCCTTTCGAGCCGACGGGCGGAGGCATTTATGGCTCAGCTTCAGAGCAGGAACTCGGACCACTCATCGTGGATATTTTTTCATTGGGCACGTTTGTTGACACGACTCCAAATTGCGACCCTTTCGGTGGCTGTGATTTGGGTTCGGGGGGGTTCATTGGCAGTGTAGTAATTTCAGAGGCGCAGAAAGTGGATTTGTTCGAGGGCCGCTGGTATGCCGCGTTTACTTCAGCCGCTTATCCCAACGGTGAAATACGCGCTCAAATTCCAGCGGTTCCGGAGCCTTCAACGTTTTCTTTGATCTTCTTTTGCGGCGCAATCGTTTTCGGACTGTTTCGCGCCAAGACACTCCTGCGTGCGTAAAATCATCATCATTTTAGCCGCTCTGCAGCTTTCGGGTGTTGCCTTCGCTCAAGGCACCTTCAGTTTTGATTTGCGGCTGACAGGAAATGAAGCTGTGCCTTCTCATGACTTTCCTCAAATCGCCAGAGCCCGCGGTAGTTATGATGACAACAGCCTTTCGTTTACGCTTTCATGGATTATTCCTTACTTTCCCACGGGTGCAGGAATTTACGGTCCGGCAATGCGAGGAGAGAATGGGCCATTGATTTTCGACATTTTTGCAAATGCACAACGAGGGCTCCTTCCGCCTAATCCTCCCGATCCTGGAGCAGTCTGGTACATGGCGACTATTCCTCTTATTGGTGCACAGAGGGAACAGCTATTTGTCGGTAACTGGTATTTCGCCGTGACATCGCCTGAATTTCCCAATGGAGAAATACGCGCTCAAATTCCAGCGGTTCCGGAGCCTTCAACGTTTTCTTTGATCTTATTTAGCGGCGCGATCGTTTTCGGGCTGTTTCGCGCCAAGTCGCTCCTGCGTGCGTAAAATCATCATCATTGCCGCTCTCCTGCTTTCGGGTGTTGCCTGGGCTCAGGGCACATTCGAAAACGGAGCGTCGAGTTTCTCCCTTAATTGCTGTCCGTCAAATCTAAGCAACCTCATTCCTGTGTGTATCGATGGGGAAGGAGGCGAGAATAGAAGTGGCGACTCATTTCCGATTTTGCTCGTGTCAATCTGAGGTTGCTTCGATTGATATGACCGGTTCTCAGGCGGTGCCGCGAAATCAGAGTACTTCACACGGGGGGGGATACGTAGTTTTCTCGCCTGATAACAGTGTGAGGTTTGCATTAGGCTGGGATTTTCCCTTCGAGCCCACGGGCGGAGGCATCTATGGCCCAGCGTCAGATCAACAACTGGGACCCTTGATCATCAATGTATTTACTGAAGGCATCTTCGTTCCCGCGACTCCCAATTGCTCACCATTCGGAGGTTGTGATCCGGGACAAGGGGCTTTCATTGGCAGTGTAGTAATTTCAGAGGCGCAGAAAGTGGATTTGTTCGAGGGCCGCTGGTATGCCGCGTTTACTTCAGCCGCTTATCCCAATGGTGAAATACGCGCTCAAATTCCAGCGGTTCCGGAACCTTCAACGCTTTCTTTGATCTTATTTAGCGGCGCGATCGTTTTCGGGCTGTTTCGCGCCAAGACACTCCTGCGTGCGTAAAATCATCATCATTGCCGCTCTCCTGCTTTCGGGTGTTGCCTGGGCTCAAGGCACATTCACTGCCGTCCTTGATAGCCGCCAAGCGCTGCGGCCACATGAAAGCCCTTTCAAAGCCGACGCAGCTATTCGGTTGGAGGCTGGTTCATTTCTCGCGATCAACATGGTGCAACATGCCCCATTCTTTATCGACCGCGGGGCATCTCTCGAGAGACAGTCCGGTGAGCGGCTCTTTGAATTTGGAAAACCGATATTCGCCGTTCCAGACGCATTGTTATGGGACTCCGGATTTACCCTTTCGCAGTCATCACTCGATGATTTGCACAACGGGCGCCTCTACCTCTCGATTGCCTCGGTTGATTTTCCAGACGGGGAAATCCGCGGGCAAATATTACTGGTGCCAGAGCCTTCGGCGTGCGCTCTGGCAGTTATGGCCGCAATCGGACTGCTGCCTTTTTATCCTCGTAAGTTGTTTCGTCGTGGATTGGATTAGCAGGCAGATGGCGGCAACAACAAGGCCATGTCGAATAATGGGTATTGATGATCCACCAGCGACGATTCTCATGAATACGCGATTCCTGAATACGTTGATTTTTAAGCTCATAACTCTGGTCTCATGTTTTGCTTTTCCGGTCTCTTGGATTGGCGCCCAGGAAACTCGAATCGCTGCATTTTTGACGGGAGCCGAACAGGTTCCTCCAAATCAAAGCACCGCTTCGGCTCATGCGATTTTGACACTCACCGGAACAAGCGCACGCTTCGAAGTGAGTTGGTTGTTTCCTTACCAATTCACAGGCGGTGGGTTTTACGGACCGGCTGAATCCGGATCGCTGGCACCACTCATCGTCGACGTGTTCGCCATTGGCCAGAGGGCGATCGTCGCACCCGGAGAAGGGTTTCCGGGAGGAATCCTCTACTATGGAAATTTTACTCTGACCGAGAATCAATTCGCCGATTTAGCGGCGGGCAAATGGTACGCAAGTTTGAGTTCCGAGGCATTTCCCAATGGCGAAATCAGAGGTCAGTTCCCTGTAATACCTGAGCCTTCACCAATGATCTTGTTTTTGCTGGCAAGCGTGGTGTTGGTTTCGATTCGGAGCTTTCAGCGCATTCGTCGATGTTGTTCAGCGGCGTAGTTTTTTTCTCGCCTACTGCGGGCCTGGAGTTCTTTTTTGCTCCCCAAGTGTCACGACTTGGGAAGAATTCTTGGCCTGAATCGGTATTTCGGGCATAACGTCCGACCAACCATGAATTTTGGTTCCACGATGACACCTGGATTTCTCCGGCAGTTCCAACTCGCGTGCCGTTTCGGACTGCTGCTCATTGTCACGGCCGCCACACCGGCCGCGGTCAATCCGTTCGCCGAAAATGTGCGCCCGACCGATCCGCTCACGCCCGAGCAGCAACAGAAATCGTTTCATCTCCCGCCCGGATTTGAAATTCAACTGGTCGCCGCCGAACCCGATCTGCGCAAGCCGATGAACATGGCCTTCGACGCGCAAGGCCGCCTTTGGGTCACCGAATCGCGCGAGTATCCCTACGCCGCGCCGGTCGATAAACCGGCGCGCGATTCGATCCGCATCTTTTCCGATTTCGATGAAACCGGGCGCGCGCGCAAAATGCAGGTTTTCGCCGATGGCCTGAATATTCCGATCGGGCTGTATCCCTACAAAAATGGCTGCATTGCCTGGAGCATCCCGAACATCTGGTGGTTTGAAGACACCGATGGCGATGGCAAAGCGGACAAGCGCGAAGTGCTGTTCGGGCCGCTCGGCTGGGAACGGGACACCCATGGCAATCAATCGTCCTTTACGCGCGGATTCGATGGCTGGCTCTACATCACGCATGGGTACAACAACATTTCCACCGTGCGCGGCCAGGACGGCAGCGAAATCAAAATGCATTCCGGAAATGTTTATCGCGTGCGCGTCAACGGCTCGCGGGTCGAACAGTTCACCTGGGGCCAGGTCAATCCTTTCGGTCTTTGCTTCGTTCCATTCGGGGATCTCTTCGCCGCCGATTGCCACAGTGAACCGATTTATCAACTGCTGCGCGGCGGGTACTATCCGAGTTTCGGCAAGCCCGACGACGGGCTCGGCTTTGCACCGTCGATGATTTTCCACAGCCACGATTCGACGGCCATTTCCGGGGTGAGCTTTTACGCGGACAATCTCTGGCCGGTGGAATTCCGCGACAACGTGTTTACCGGAAACGTCATGACCAGCCGCGTCAACCGCGACATGGTGGCGTTTAACGGTTCCTCCGCGCTGGCCGAGGCGCGGCCCGATTTTGTGAGCACGGACGATCCGTGGTTTCGGCCGGTGAACATTCAACTCGGTCCCGATGGCGCATTGTACATCGCCGATTTTTACAATCGGATCATCGGGCATTATGAAGTGCCGCTGGAACATCCGGGGCGCGATCGGGAACGCGGCCGCATCTGGCGCGTGGTGTATCGCGGCAGCGATGGCAAACTCAAGCTGCACGCGCGCAAACTGAATCTGGCTCAAGCAACCGCGCCGCAACTCGTCCGCGAACTGGCCGATCCCAACCCGACCTGGCGCATGCTCGCGCTCAATGAGCTGTGTGATCGCGTTGTCGCGGAAGCCCTCCCGGAGATCGAAAAGGTGCTCGAGCGCGAAGGTTTCTCCGTCGGACGCGGCATTGGCGCGTCGCGGCCGCGGCCCTCGACGCGTGAAGGCCGCGATGAACAAGTTTCGAACCTCCTTTGGGCCATGCATCGGCTCAACGGGCTCCGTTCGAGCACGCTTTCCTCCGCGCTCGAGGACAGTTCGTCCATGGTGCGGGCGCATGTGCTACGCATTCTGGCGGAGACGAAAAGCCAGCATATTCCCACCGCAACTCTCCGCACTTTGGCGGTGCGAAGCCTGGACGATCGCGATCCGCTCGTGAAACGTTGCGCTGCGGAGGCGCTGGGACAGCATCCGGCCATCACGAATGTGAAGCCGCTGCTGGCATTGCTCGACCGCATTCCAGATGTGGATACGCACTTGCGTCACATGACGCGCATGAGCTTGCGCAATCAATTGCGCGAACCGGAACATTTCCGCCAGCTCAATACGGAATCCCTCAATGAACGCGAAGCGCGCGCCATTGCCGATGTGTCCGTGGCCATTCAAAGCGCCGAAGCCGGCGCTTACCTGTTGAAACATGTCCAGCAATTCGAGGAACCGCGGGACACGTTGATCCGGTACCTGCGGCACATCGCCCGTTTCGCTCCCGAGGAACGGTTCGGCGAGCTGGCGACGTTCGCGCGAACAAAATTTCCGGGCGAAGTGGATCTGCAGCTGGCGTTGTTCAAATCGATTCAGGAAGGGGCTGCGCAGCGGGGCATCGGCTTGAGCGGCGACGTGCGGGAATGGGGCGCAACCCTCGCCGATCAACTGCTGGAATCGGCCGGCGACGCGGCGCTCGATTGGCGGTACACGCCGCTTGCAGGCGCTGCACGCCGCGGCAATCCGTGGTTTGTGCAAACGCGCCCTTCCGCCGATGGGAATAAAACCGGATCGTTTCTTTGCAGCCTCCCGCCTGGAGGCGAACAGTTGACCGGCATTCTCCGCTCGAAACCGTTTGCCATCCCGGCGCAGCTCAAATTCTTCATCGCCGGTCATGACGGTTTTCCTGACAAACCGGCGCAAAAGAAAAATGTGTTCCGGCTGCGCGAAATGGGAACGGACCGCATCCTCGCGGAAACGGCTCCGCCGCGAAATGACCTCGCTCAGGCTGTTTCCTGGAAGCTCGAGAGTGAGGCGAACCGGACCGGTTACCTGGAAATCGTCGATGGCGACAGCGGCGAGGCGTATGCCTGGCTGGCGGTCGGCCGCATCGAACCGCCGGTGGTGCCGATTCCACTGGTCAGCCCGAGTCAGATTTCGGAACGGCTGCAGGCAGCGGCGGAATTGGCGCGAAGCCTTTCTCTGACACAGCTTGAACCGAAACTGGTCGCGTTGTTGACTTCCGAGCATGCCGAGGTGGACGCGCGCGCCGCCGCCGCCCAGGCGCTGGTGGCGTTGCGACCGAGTGAAGGCCGGGCGGCATTGAGCCCATTGATTGCCGATGCGGCATTGCCCGCCGGACTGCGGTCGGCGCTGACGGCGGCATTTGTCAGCGGTTCGGCGAGCGAGGCATTGACGGCGGTGAAGGAGTCGATGCGCACGGCTCCAGCGCGTTTGCAATCGAAGCTGGCGCAGGCGCTGGCCGGCAGCGCGGCCGGCGCGGAGCAATTGCTGCAATTGGTCGAGCAAGGGCAGGCCCCGCCGCGATTGCTTTTGGAACGTTCGATCAAAGACAAACTCGCCGCCGCCAAACCGGAGCGACTGGAGGAACGCCTCGAGAAATTGAGCAAAGGCCTGTCGCCTCTCAGCGCGGACCTGGCCAAGCTGCTCGATCAAAAACGCACGGCCTATTCTGCCGACTCCGCCGATCCCGTTGCGGGCGCCCGCGTGTTTCAGCAAACCTGCGCCGTTTGCCATCAAATCGACGGCCAGGGCGCACTCGTCGGCCCGCAACTCGATGGCATTGGCAATCGCGGACTCGAACGTCTCATCGAAGATATCCTCGATCCGAATCGCAATGTGGATGTCAATTTCCGCTCGGTGGTGCTCACTTTGAAAGACGGCGATATCGCGAGCGGATTATTTCGGCGCGAAGAAGGAGCGCTATTGATTCTTGCCGATGCGACGGGCAAAGAGCTCTCGATTCCGAAAGCCGATGTTCAATCGCGGCACGAATCGGAGACGTCGCTGATGCCGGAGAATTTTGCCGACGTGATCTCGCCTGCAGATTTCAATCATTTACTGGCTTATCTCCTCTCCAAGGGCAGCGCGGCGGAATCTAAGAAATGAGTTTGCTCGGGAAGGGTTCGACGTTGGTTGGGACAAAGGTTGCGGCGAAGGTTTGAAGGTTTCTGACAAAGGGAATGACAGGCGAGACGCCTGTCCTACGTTGATTTCCACGTCTGCATCCCATTACGCGTGCACACGTGAAAAATCTTGTGTTCCAACAACCCCTGCCCTAAAAAAACAGCGCCTCACCCGAATCACGCCAGTACCGTTCAGGGTTGACGCGGCACGTTGCAGCATGAGAGCCCACGCGCATATTCAATCGATCAGCGCTGTTGATTTTTGCGGTTCGAACCGGGACGCCAGAGCGCCCTCGTTGTTTTCGGGCCTTGGGTGCCTCACGCAGTTTTGTATCGGAAACATTCGCGAAAGTTTGAGGCGCAAAGCGGTCTTGACCCTCGCGCGATCGAATGGAGTGACCTGGCTTTTGGCAGGCTGGCTGGCGTTCGCGCTTCAGACCTTCGCTCAATCCACTTCCTTCACTTCCGGGCCCACGCTGCAAGGAACTCTCGAACGCGTCACCATTCCGCTTTATTTCGAGAACCAGATTCAATCGACCGCTTCCGTGCGCACTGAGAAGATTTTGACGGAACAACAACGTCGCGGGTTTTTTCGCATTGCTCTCTTGCCAAAAACAGTCGCCGAAAATGTGGAAATCAATTGCCGCGCTCCGCAAGACATGCACCAAGCCTTGCGCGCGCTGCGGCCTCTGCTCGACCCGAAATCCTCGCAAGTCATCGAACTACGACAGCTCCGGTGGCATGTCGAGCAAGCGGAACGCGTGCGCCTCGAAGTGGCCCAGGCGCGTTTGCAAGAGAATGGCGAATGGCAGCTCACCGGGCGCATCGAGCTCCAGATGGGCGATCAGCAGTGGAACGCCTCGCGAGGCGCGCTTTCCATCACCGGAGAATCGGCCGGAAAACTCCGCCTGCACACCGCCCAGGGCTTGAAAACTTTTGATCTGCTTTCCCAACCCGCGAAGACAAAAACCAACGAACCACTATGACAACCACTCTTGATCTTTTTGGCGGCTGGCGCCGTGCCCATGGCCCAGCGCTGCGACTGTTCCTTGCCATCGCCACAATTTTGGCGCTGACATTCACCTCGTTCAGCCAATCGCCCGACGCGCTCGTCGCCAGCGGCCGGGTCCATCTCGCCAATCGCGATCTGGCCAAAGCGAAAGCGGATTTTGCAGCGGCGGTCAACGCTGCGCCCGATCATGCCGCGGCCAATGTGCTTTACGCGGCCACACGACTGCTGACTTTGCCGGACCAAACCAACGTGAAGGCGTTTCTCGACCGCCTCGGCGTCGAAACGCAGGGCAGACAAATTTACAACTGGACCGCCGATCTGAAGCGCGACACCAATGGCGATCCGGTTTTTCCCGGCGGGATCACCGCACAGGAAGCGCTGGATGTTTTTCGATCCGACGCGCTGCCGGAAATTGCGGGGGCCGAGGCGAACCTGGCAAAAGTCACTGACGCGGGTTTTGTTTTGAGTTTATCCAAGGCGGAAACGGCCATCGCCGCGGTGAAAATCGATTATGCCGATGTGCTAATGATGCGCGCGTTGCT
>JBFMDG010000273.1:0-9045 GCA_040754135.1 Verrucomicrobiota bacterium | reverse complement strand
GAAAGCGTCGCGAGAGAACGAGCGAGGATTGCGGAATTTCTAAAATAAGCGGCGTGGACCTTTCGATCCACGCCGCTGTGCAACGACCGATCCGGTCAGTCGTTCCCGGGTTCCTGAGTCCACCCAACCTCTACTACACGTCGTAGTAGAGGAAGAACTCATAGGGATGCGGCCGGAGACGCAGGGCGTCGTGCTCCTTGCGTTTGTGGCTCACCCACATCTCGAGGAAATCCTTGGTGAACACGTCGCCTTTGAGGAGGAACTCGTGATCGCGTTCGAGGTGCTCGAGCGCTTCGCCGAGGCTGCCAGGGACTTGCGGCACCTTGGCCAGATCTTCCGGCGGCAGTTCATACATGTTCTTGTCCATCGGTTCGCCCGGGTCGATTTTGTTGAGGACGCCATCGAGACCGGCCATGAGGAGCGCGGTATAACAGAGGTACGGATTGGCGCTCGGATCGGGCGGGCGATACTCGATGCGTTTGGCTTTGGGGCTTTCGCTGAAGGTGGGGATGCGAATGGCCGCGGAGCGGTTGCGGGCGCTGTAGGCGAGGTTCACGGGCGCCTCGTAACCTGGCACGAGCCGCTTGTAACTATTGGTGGTGGGGCTGCACAGCGCGCAGAGCGCTTTGGCGTGCTTGAGGATTCCGCCGATATAATAAAGCGCCATTTGGGAAAGGCCGGCGTATTCATTTCCAGCGAAGAGCGGCTTGCCCTTCTTCCACAAACTCTGGTGCGTGTGCATGCCGGATCCATTGTCGCCGTAGAGTGGCTTGGGCATGAAGGTGACCGTTTTGCCGTGTTTCTTGGCCACGTTTTTGATCACGTACTTGTAGAGCATCATGTTGTCGGCAGTCTTCACCAGGGTGTCGAAACGAAAATCGATTTCCGCCTGGCCCGCCGTGGCGACTTCATGATGCTGGCGCTCGATGCGAATGCCGAGTTGCTCCATCATCAGGCACATCTCGGTGCGAATGTCCTGTTGCGTATCGGTGGGCGCCACCGGGAAATACCCTTCTTTGTGGCGGATCTTGTAACCGAGATTCGGCATTTCATCGCGGCCGCTGTTCCAGATCGCTTCTTCACTATCGACGGAATAGAAGGTGCCATTCGATTTGTGATCGAATTGCACGTTGTCGAAGATGAAGAATTCCGCTTCCGGACCGAACACGGCGGTGTCGGCAATGCCGGTGGACTGGAGGAATTTTTCGCCGCGTTGAGCGATGCCGCGCGGATCGCGGTTATAGGCTTCCTTGGTTCCGGTTTCGGCAATGGTGCAGGTCAGCGACAACGTGGGCACGGCGCAAAAGGGATCGATGAAGGCTGTTTTCGGATCCGGCATGGCGAGCATGTCGGAAGCTTCAATCGATTTCCAGCCGCGGATGGACGAGCCATCGAAGCCGAAACCCTCGGCGAAGACCTCTTCGGTCAATTCCGCAATGGGGCAACTGAAGTGCTGCCAGGTGCCGAAGGTATCGACGAATTTGATATCGACCATTTTGGCCCCTTGTTTACGGGCCAATTCGATCACGTTTTTGGGTGTACTCATGGACTTTACTTACTTGCTTGCTTTTAGTTTTGAGTTGGTTGGACTTGTTTGTTGACAGCGTCGCCGCGCCCGGCTGGATCCCGCTCCAGCTCGCCGGCGCGGCCGACGCAAAGTTTCAGGACGAGCGCCTCACGCGCCGTGATATCCTTCTTCGCCGTGCTCGGCCAGATCGAGGCCGACTGTCTCCACTTCTTCATCGGCGCGAAGTCCGACGATGGCTTTGACACCGAAGGCGATGATGGCGGTTGCGACCACCGAGAGGACAATCGTCACGAGGATGGCTTTGATCTGCGCGCCGACGAGTCCTTCTTTGACACCGCCGACGACGGAATTGACGCTTTCATCGGCGAGGAAACCGGTCATGAGCGCGCCGAGGGTGCCGCCGACGCCATGGACGCCGAAGGTGTCGAGCGCGTCGTCATAGCCGAGCCATTGTTTGAGTTTCCAGCAGGCGAGGAAAGGAATGAGGCCAGCAACGATGCCGATGATCATGGCGCCGTTCATATTGACGAAGCCGCAGGCGGGAGTGATAACGACGAGGCCGGCGACGACTCCGGAGCAGAAGCCGAGAATGCTGGGTTTGCCTTTGATGATCCACTCGGCCAAGGCCCAGACGAAAGCGGCGGTTGCAGCAGCCAGCGTGGTGGTGGCGAAGGCGTTTGACGCGATGGCATCGGCGCCGAGCGCGGAGCCGGCGTTGAAACCGTACCAGCCGACCCAGAGCATGCCGGTGCCGACCATACAAAGGACCATGCTATGAGGCGGCATGGGTTCTTTGCCGAACCCGAGGCGTTTCCCGAGAATCAGGCAGAGGATCAAAGCGCTCCAGCCGGAGCTCATATGCACGACCGTGCCGCCTGCAAAATCGAGCGCTTTGATCGCAGCGTCAGGGTTAAGCGCGCCGCACATGAAACCTTTGCCAGACCAGACCATGTGGGCGAGCGGGAAATACACGACAAACATCCAAAGCGCGATGAACAGAAGCAAAGCCGAGAATTTCATGCGCTCAGCGATGGCGCCCACAATCAGCGCCGGAGTAATGATCGCGAAGGTGAGCTGGAACATGACCCACATGCTATCGCTGATCCAATGATAACCGGCGCCGACATTGCCCGGCACAATTCCTTTTAACAGCGCGTTGCCGAAGTCACCGAAGAACGCGTTGCCGCCCGAGAAGGCCAGGCTGTAGCCGCACAACCACCAGAGAATGGTCACCATTCCGGCAATGCCGAGACATTGCGCCATGACGGAAAGGACATTTTTGCGGCGCACCAAACCGCCATAAAACAGTGCCAGCCCGGGCAGGGTCATAAACAGGACAAGCGCGGTCGAGGTCATTTGCCAGGCATTGTGGCCGGGACCAGGACCGGCAATTTTCGAAGGCGCGTTGGTCGAGGCGTTGCGCGCGCCATTATTCACGTAGGCTTCCAAATCTTCGAGCCGTTCTTCCACCGAGCGTTCCGGCGCGGAAGCTTCTGCGCCGAAAGTGAGGGGAGCATCGGAGATCAGCAGCGCAGCCAATCCAAGGTAAAACAGAATTTTTTTCATGGGAGGAGATCGATTGGGGTTGTTGGGGGTTAAACAGCTTGCTCGCCCTTTTCTTCGGTGCGGATCCGAATGGCTTCATTGACCGAGGAGACGAACACTTTGCCATCTCCGATCTTTCCGGTTTTGGCCGATTTGATGATGGTGCTGACGGCCGCGTCCACCTGGCCGTCGGGAAGCACGAGTTCAATTTTGATTTTGGGGAGGAAATCGACCGTGTATTCGCTGCCGCGGTAGATTTCGGTGTGGCCTTTTTGCCGTCCGAAACCTTTGACTTCGGTGACGGTCATGCCTTCGATGCCGATTTCTCCGAGGGCATCCTTCACTTCTTCGAGCTTGAATGGCTTTATGATCGCTTCGACTTTTTTCATCGTTGAATTGGGGTTATGCACTCTGTCACACCCCGCCCAGGGTTCGTGAAAACGTTAGGCAGCGACCGGCGCGTCCTCGTCCGCAGCGGGAGGGCTTGGGAAAAAATCAACAAAGCCACTGACCCAGTGGAATGATCTGTCGATTTGGAGTGTTGCCAGAGCACGGCGGCTTAGCACCGGCGATGCCACCGCCTCTCAGCGCGCATTGTCGTGGCAAGGTAAGCCATTGGAATGCATGCAGATAAAATTTACGGGAACGCAATTTGTCCGTGATCAAAGTGCGTCGATGCGTTGAAGTGCTGTTGGTTTTTGCGCAGCCAAGTTTTTTTTCGCCAACACGATGGTGACACGGCGAAAGCACCGCGTGAGTGTTTCGCGCAACCCGCACCGAAAGTTGGACCTCAGCGACTTTTTCGTTTCTCCTTTGTCGAAAACTTCGTCGAAAACTTCGTCGAGAAGTTAAAGCTGTCCCAGGTCCGGATCATCGATCACGAAATTCCACACACTCCAAGTCCATGAAGGCGCTTTCTCTGTGCGCCTCGGCCGCGCAAGTTCATCTCTCGGACAGACCGCATGGCATCGCAGGGCAGGGGAGAGCCACTGCAAGTCAAAGTGGAAAACCATTCCATTGCGATTCTGAAGGAGGCTCAGTGAAATCCCATTCAGAGATTTCCCCCTCCTGGGCCAGAGAACTACCGCAGGCCACCGCCGAGATTCATGCCGCCGGGCCCGCTTGTGTCGTGGGTGGGAAACCAAAACCGCTTCGTTTGAGCGACGCGGTCGAACTGCTTTTTCCCGAGGCGCTCGATATGATTGTCGCCGAAAATGGCATGGCCGCGGTTGAGATGGCGCATCGAGAGGGCGGCGTTGCCAAAGGTTGGCCCTACCTGCCCGGAATAATCATTCGTGGCCATGTTGGCTTCCATGTAAACCATCGTTTTGGTCGCATCCAAAAACTTGGAGAGATCGGTGGCGTGGCAGATGCCGCAATTCATCGCGAAACTGTAATCGCGCCGGGCGTTGACCGCTCCAAACCGCGGCGTGGCCGGTTGAACGCGCCGTTTGCGGGAGGCGATTTCCAGCTTATCCGTCGGGCACATGTAAACGTCGCGCGTTTTCAAATAAGCGAACAGCACTCCCGACGTCAGCGCGCCAGGACGGGTGTACAGCCAGTTGCGGAATGAGGGCAAACGCCCGTTGAAATCCATCGAGTAATTCATCGAAGCGATGCCAAGCTGCCGCAAATTGTTCGAGCAAGCGGCGCTTCGGCCCAATTCACGGGCACGGCTGAGCGCAGGCAGAAGCATGCTGGCGAGAATGGCGATGATGGCGATGACAACGAGGAGCTCGATCAAGGTGAACGCCCACTCGCGGCGCGTCACCATCGAGCCAACTGAAAGCAACCTTTTTTGGCGCATAAGCAGGTTGTATTTCAACGCCGGGCGCATTTGGCTTCTTTCATTGGGGATTGTCAAGTGCGGCGATGCCTCATAAGCCATCGACCATCGACGAATGCCGCTGCGCGTCTGGGAATTTGGATAATTTGCTGATGTTCTGTCCCACTCGCCTTACGGCAGCGGCACCTGGGAAACTGACGGTCGATGAGAAAGCGCTCCCAACCGCGACAAGAGTTTCGACAAAGGTGGCGACAAAGGTTTCGACAGAAGAATTGCGATCATTGTAAAAGGCTCAAACTTCTGTGCGCACGTTTCGGCGCTTTGGTGCCTACGGGTTTAGCCACCCTTGAAACGCCAGCCAATCGGCAAACCGTTCAATCCAACGGTCGGTTACGAGATTCTGCTTCTTCATGCCGAATCCGTGTCCGCCTTTGGCATATAAATGCAGCTCGGCGGGTTTCCGGGCGGCCGTCCAATCCTGATACAATTGCACGCTGTGCGGCGCTAATCCCAATGGATCGTCGGTCGCCGCTAAGATAAACATGGGCGGCGCATCGGCCGGCACACCGCCGCTTTTCAATGTCCAGGAGTAGGCGAGATAAATCGGCGCCACAAAATCCGGACGCGTTTCTTTCGTGTAATTGTAGGCTACCGATGCCGCCACTGTGCCGCCCGCCGAGAAACCGATGATCCCAATGCGATCCGGCTTGATGCCGTAATCGACCGCCCGCTTTCTCACATGACTGATCGCCGCATGCCCGTCGGCCATGGCCAACTTGACGACAGGCGCCACCACTGAATCGAGCGGTCCACGCGTCATCAATTCGCGCGTAGGATCGTCGGTTTTGCATTCCACGAGCCGGTACTTCAGGACGAAACAGGTGACTCCCTTTTCCACCAGCCATCGAGCCACGTCATGTCCTTCGCTATCGATGGAAAGGCCAAAAAAGGCGCCGCCCGGGCAGATGATGACGGCGGTGCCATTGGCTTTTTCCGGAGGAGGCTGAAACCAATCGAGCGTGGGATGAACCACATTGAAAATGACTCGCGTGTTCCAGAGATTCGTCCGGCTTTCCTGTTCCTTATGTTGCCAGTTTTCCGAACCGGGCGCGGGTCCGTCGTACAGCCGAATAATTTCGTGAGGCGCAATTGGCGATGGGTAATCCGGCTGAGCGGCCGCCGGCGTGGGGATTGCCAATGAGGCCAGATTGAACATGACTAAAAGGCGGCAGATTTTTTGATCCATAACATGGGGCACAGAGGACCCGGAGGGCGTTATTGATTATTGAAACAGGCGTTGGGCAAACTCGTGCAGGTACTCGCGCCAGACGATCCATGTGTGAGCACCCTCAGTTTCCTTGTACTCGACATCGAATTGATGCTTCTTGAACAGGGCAACGGTGGCGCGGGAGGTCTCGATCAAAAAATCCTCTTTGCCGGTCGCAAACCAGAAGAGCTTGAGGCCTTTTTTTAATTCCGTGTTTTCGAGAATGGCCTTGTGTTGCTCCTCAAAACTCGGTCCTTGCGGGGCCGCGCCGCCAGGGCCGCGTCCAGTAATGCCAAACACGCCGGAACTGAACACTCCCAAATAAGCAAACTGATCGAGATGCGGAATGCCTATATTAAGCGTTTGCCCGCCGCCCATCGACAAACCGGCCAACGCGCGATGGCTTCGATCGGTGACCACGCGATAATGCTTCTCGATGTAAGGCATGATGTCCTGGCGAAAATCCTGGATGAACTCGTCCACGGCAGAACGGGCTCCCCCGAAACGGAACGGGCCGGTGTGGCCAGCCGGCATTACCATCACCATTGGGCGGGCTTTCTTCACCGCGATCAGGTTGTCGAGAATAAATCCGGCCCGGCCGACCGTGCTCCACGAATCGTCACAGTCAAAGGCGCCGTGCAGCAGATAAAAGACGGGAAATTTGCCGCCGCCCAATTCGTAACCCGGCGGGGTGTACACATGCATCCGCCGAAATCGCTTGAGGGAGCTCGAATAGTAAGTGACCTCGGCCACCGCGCCTCGAGGCACCTCTTTCGTGTCCATGAACTCGGCCCCCGGCACGCTGACCAGGCTCCACGTGTTCGCATTTGATTCGCTCGTCGCCGGGTTGCGGGGATCGACCACGGCGACGCCATCGACATTGAAATGGTAGCGATAATAGCCCGGTGGCAGTGTTTCAAAAATCAGTTCCCACACGCCGTTGGTTCCTTTGACCATCTCTTTGCCCTGACCCACTCCGGGGATATCGCTGGCATTCAGTTTCACCATTTCCGCTTTGGGAGCGAGAAGGCGGAAAGTGACTTTGCGCTCGGCGGTGACTTCGGGCGAGATGACCGGCGGAGCTTGCGGGCCGCCGCGGGATTGCGCGGACGCGGAATGAATGATGGGCAGCAAGGCGCAAGCGCCGATGGCCAATTGGAACAGAATGGGGGATCGCAGCTTCATGGATGGGGTGTTGAATTTATGGCGATGCTTGTAAAGATTCAGACGGCGTCGTGCAAAACTTTTCTGGCGCGGTGGACAACTTGAGCTTGACTCGCAACGGTTCTGCGGGACTCGTTATCGAAGATCGAACACTCCAGTTCTCGATCGGCGACGGGTGTATCAGCGGCCCGCATTTTGACAAAAAATTGCATGAATCCGGACTAGGCATTCCCAGCGAACCTCGATAGAATCATGGCGTCCATTCGGACCGTAAACGGCGGCGTCAGCACTTCGAGGTGAAATGATGCATGAATTTGTGCCGGATGACCGGCGCACCGCAAAACGAAAACCTGAAAGAGAAAGGAACCCTCATGGAAACCCACTTCGACAACATCGAGAAATCCCACAGCGCACTCGCGCGCGAGCGCGTCCTTGCCGATTTGAAATCGTTGGTTCGTGATTCCGAGGATCTGCTCAAAGCGACGGCTGGGGACATGAGTGAGAAAGCAAAGGACGCGCGGGCAAGAGTGAGCGCGGCATTGGAACGGGCGAGATCGACTTGTGAGACGTTGCAGGAGCAAACGGTGGCCACAGCCCGGGCCGCGGCCAAACAAGCCGACACTGTGATTCGCCAGCATCCTTATGAATCGATCGGCATCGCTTTTGGCGTTGGTTTGTTGATCGGAGTTTTGGTCACTCGCAAATGACCGCATGGAAAACGAACATAAATCGGCGGACTGGGCGCACTGGTTGAATCGGGCCGGAGGTTCACTTCTCGGACTGGCGCAGAGCCGGTGTGAATTGTTCGCGGTTGAATTGCAGGAGGAAAAACTCCGCGCGCTCAAACTGCTGATCTGGCTGGCAGTGGCGCTCACTTTCGGCGCGGCCGGATTGCTCACCGGATTGGGCGCGCTTGCCCTGTGGCTCTGGACCCTGGCTGGGTACGCCGGCTTGATGGGATTGATGCTCGTGACGCTTGCGCTTGCCACGGGCTTGCTCATGGGGATTCGGCATCGCCTTCGCACCGGCCCGGTTCCCTTTGCGGAGACAGTGGCCGAATTTCAAAAAGACCGGGAATGCCTGCGCAACGACCATTAGAGGATTTGCGCGAACGCAAACGGTTGCTCGTGCTGCAAGCCGACTTGCATCGCGCGCTGCTGCGCGCCGAGTTCCTGAGCGCCCGGGAACGATTGAGCTGGTTGAGCGATGCGCAATCGACCGCCCGCTCCGCCGGGCCGTGGCTCAGTCTGGGTGCGGCCGCGATCGGGTTATTGGCCGCCTGGCGCGCACGCAAACTGGCTCGGTGGATTCCAGCGGCGCTCGCTCTCTGGCGCAGCATTCGGAAATTCCGTAACAACTAAGTTCGGCTCCAGCGTATCTGTGGAGCTTTCATTAAAAATCACTGATCGCACTCAAAGCCAACATCAAGAAAGGAGCTCCCCATGGCTCGAAAATCTAAAAAGGAACTCACGAAACAGGGCCAGGTGTTCTCGTTCACCGCACCCACGGCTCTCCGTGTGCAACTGGTGGGCGACTTCACGCAGTGGCAAGAACAGCCCGTCGAAATGCAAAATCAAGGCGATGGCATTTGGCGCGCCGTTATCGACCTGCCCCCCGGCATCTACCATTACCGATTCCTCGTCGATGGCGAGTGGCGCGACGATCCAGAATGCGCCCTGCGCGTTCCCAATCCGTTCGGAACGGAAAACGCCGTGCGTGAGGTGAGTTGAGCATCCATGCGCGGCAGCGACCGTT
>JBFMDG010000272.1:0-9048 GCA_040754135.1 Verrucomicrobiota bacterium | reverse complement strand
ATCTGCAGTGTTTCCACTTTGATCACTCCGCGCTTGTTGAGCAGGAGCGCGGGACCGAAGGAAAGAAAATAAAGGATGGCGAATGTGAACAGCCCGAGCAGCAGGATTATCAGCTTGCGCGCCAGGCTCCGCTCTTTCCCTTGCGTTGTTGGGCAAGTGTCTGTGTTCATTGGGCAACGATTTTGGTGTTTCAATTTCCAACGCGAATGCAGGCCAAAAACGCGAAGGACGCCGGGTTTTGCGGCACCTTGCCAGCGGCTGAGTCGCTCGCTCTGCAAGTGCAACCAAAGCGACCCGACAGTGAATGTCCTTGCATCACATTCGCAAGTCTCTGGGTGCCTTGGCGGCTTTAGATTTCAATGCAGCCAGGCAACTCAACTTCAGACCGCTTTAGACAGAATCTGAGAAGCTTCAGCATGGAACCCGGATTTCAGGCCACGCGCTCCCAACAACAATTGGCCGCAACCGGGCCATTCCATGAAATTGCCGAAAACCTGCGGACCGCTCCTCAACCAGCCGCAAACAAAACTTTTCCGGGCTGTAACAGCGCTTGAACGCATCCCCCATCCCCCGCTATGTTCCCCACACCATGAAACTGAAGCTGACTTTCGCGCTCGTGCTTCTCGCCTTTTTGGCGGAGTCCGCTTGCGCTCAGACCGACCAGCCGCTCCGCGTTTTCATCCGCGCCGGCCAGAAAACTCACGGCCCCGGACAGCATGATCACCCGCGCTTTCTCGCCGAATACGTTCCGCTGCTCAATTCCCGCGGCCTCCAGGCCGATGGCGCTCTCACTTTCCCAACGGCGGCGCAACTCGAAAAAACCGATGTCGTCGTGATCTATGCCGCGGATGGAATGAAAATCGTCGGGGATGACCGGGCGAATTTTGAAAAATTCCTGCAGCGCGGCGGCGGACTGGTCGTGATTCATGACGGTGTGGTCAGCGGCGATCAACATGAATGGGCCAAAAAAGTTCAGGGTGGCGCATGGATTTGGCAGGATCGCCGCACCAAATGGCACGAAGGCGAAGTCGGCATTTACTTCGTCGATACCGAGCATCCCATCACCCGCGGCATTTCGAACTTCGATTGGAAGGATGAGATTTATTACGAGCTGGACATGGACAAGAGTGCGCGCGTGCTGGCCACATCGTTTCACAGTGTGTTTGTCATTGCGCCGCAGCTTTGGACTTTTGAAAAGACGTGGGAAGGCGGCACACAACCATATCGGGCGTTTGTCAGTTTACCCGGGCACGAATGGACTTCGTTTGAAACGCCACATTATCGAGCTTTGCTTTTGCGCGGCATCGCCTGGGCGGGCAAGCGCTCGAACGTGGATCAGTTTTGCAAACCGGAGGAACTGGCTTCGTTGAAATATCCACCAGGCGGTCCCACGGCCCCGGAAAAGGCGGCGGCCAAACTGAATCTTCATCCGGAGTTCGCCATTAATCTGGTCGCCTCCGAACCGCTCGTCGAAAAGGTGATCTCTCTCGATTGGGATCCGCAAGGCCGGCTTTGGGTCGCGGAAACGCCCGAGTACCCCGGCGGCCGCACGATCAACAAAAACGACACGCCCATTTTTCCACAACGCCCGCCGGGCACCGGCCAGGACGATCGCCCGCCGCGCGACCGCATCTCCTGGCTCGAAGACACGAATGGCGATGGGTTGATGGATCGCAAACAGGTCTTTTATGACGGGCTCGAACTGGTCACCTCGCTCGTGTTTTACAAGGACGGTGTCATTGTCAGCCAGGCGCCGGACATTCTTCGTTTGCGCGACACCAATGGCGATGGGAAAGCCGACAAAGTGGAAAAACTTTTCACTGGGTTCGGCACGTTCGATACGCATGCGGTTTTGAATAACATGCGATGGGGCATGGATGGTTGGATTTACAGCGCCATCGGTTACAGCGCGGGAAATCCGCGTTCCGTCGATGGCTCGAACGATTTTGGGCGCGTCACCGCCGGCGTGATTCGTTTCAAGCCGGACGGTTCGGCATTGGAACAAGTTGCCTCGGGCTCGTGCAACACGTGGGGCTTCGATTTTGCGGCCGATGGAGAAATGTTCTACACCACCGCCACTTGCGGTGAACACTTCCTTCATATCGCCATGCCGGAAAAGATTCTGGCGCGCGGCAGCGTTGGCGGAGTGCGGGCATCCGCGGTGATTCCGGATCACCAAAGAGTTTTTCCGGCGGTCAAACATACGCGGCCTGCCTACGTGCAAATCGATTGGGTGGGTCAATTCACCGCCGCGGCCGGCTCTTGCATTTACGTGGGCGGCGCCTGGCCGGATAAATTTGACGGAGCGCATTTTCTTCAGGAACCGACCGTCAGCCTGGTGCACCTCGATCTGTTGCGTCCCAACGGGCCGACCTACGTCGCCCACAAAGAATCGGGGCAGGAACAAACGGAATTCATCGCCGGCACCGATCTCTGGTTCCGCCCCGTGCATAGCCGCGTCGGCCCTGATGGCGCATTGTACGTGGTTGATTTTTACAATCAGGCGGCGATTCACAACGATACACGCGGCCCGGCGCACGGCGCGCGCAATGCGGCCACTCGTCCGGATCGGGATCATCATTTCGCGCGCATTTGGCGCGTGCAACACAAGCAGGCGAAAAAGCTGCCCGGGTACGAACTCGATCGCGCCAAGCCGGCCGCATTGGTGAAAGCGCTCGAACATCCGAATGGCTGGGTCCGAATGAGCGCGCATCGCTTGTTGCAGGAACAACCAATCGATGGCTTTGCCGGCGATCTCGAAAAACTCCTGCGCTCGCGCGAGTCCGCGCTGGCTCGCGTGCACGCCCTTTGGCTGCTGCACCAGGCGGGGCGCTTAAGCGAACCCCTGCAACTCGCGGCGCTGCGGGATTCCAATCTCACGCTCCGGAAAAATGCGCTCCGCGCCATCGCCGAATCCAATGCGCCTTTCGGCAGCGAAACCGAAAAACAACTGGTGCAGGCGCTGACCGAAGAGAATTCACGCGCCAGGTTGCAAGCCATCATCGCGCTGCAATCCGCCCCGACGAATCCGGAAGTGATCAAGGCGCTGGTCGATCTTTATCCGAGCCTGACCGATCCATGGTCGCAATCCGCCGTGCTCGGCGTCACCGCCCGTGTGCCGAACCATTTTCTGGAAGCCATTTTCGATGCGAACAAGCCGGAAGCGTTGAAGTCATTGGCGGTGCAAGTGACCAAACAGATTGCCGGCAAACAGAACGCCGCCCTGGCCGCCCAGGCGGTTTTGCTCAGCGGCCATAAATCCGGCGACGTGTTGAAGCAAGCGGTGCTCGAAACACTCGTGTCGGGATTGAAACCGGAGGTGACACCGGAATGGTCGAGCGATCTCGCCGCCGCTTTCCGCCGATTCCTGGGATCAACAAATCAGGGATTGCCCGTGGTCACGCTGCCGCTCATTGCGCGCTGGGACAAAGGCGGAGTGTTGAAGCCTGACGTGGCGAACCTGGTGCAGAAGCAGACCGAACGTTTGCAGGATCCAAACCTTTCCGAAGAAGAGCGAGGCGTCCTCGCTACCAGCCTTTTGGGCGTGCGCAACCTCAATCCGGAAATCCTGCCGGCGGTGATAAAGATTCTCAGCACCGACGCGTCAGTTGATTTGAAGCGACGGATTTTGCAAGGGCTCGGCTCCATTCCCGACGCCGCGCTTGGAGAAGAACTGGCGCGCGCTTTTCTGAATTTGAACCGGGATTTGCAAGACTTCGCTTTCGGCCAAATCATCAAGCGGAGCGACGCGTCGCTCGCTCTGCTGGCGCTTGTCAAAGATGGAAAGCTGGCTCTCAACCAACTTGGACCGGCCAATGTGCATCGCTTGCGAACCCATCCCGATGCCGATGTGTCGCGGCAAGCGCTCGCCATCATCGAGGCGATTCGCGGGCCGGAAGCGAAGGAAAAAGAAACACTTCTGGCGCAGTTGCTGCCGGTGGTGCGTCAATCGGGCCATCTGGAAAACGGCCGCAAACTCTTCACGCAAAACTGCGCCAATTGCCATAAGTTCAATGGCGAAGGCAGCAATCTCGCTCCCGATCTCACGGGCATGGGCACGCATGGACCGGAAGATTTGCTGGTGCACATCGTCGATCCCAACCGCCTCGTCGAACCCAATTTCATCAGTGTCAGCATCGAAACCAAGGACGATCAATCGTTCGACGGCATCGTGGCGCGCGAGAACCGCAGCACGGTGCTGCTGCGGAATGCTTCGGGCGAATTCGAAATCAAAACAGACAACGTCCGCAGCCGGCGCAGCACCGGCCTGTCGCTGATGCCCGGGGGATTCGAATCGCTCGGCGCGGAAGCGTTGCGCGATATCATTGGCTATCTCTGCAGCGGCGAAAGCAAATACCGCGTGCTCGATCTGAAGCCGGCCTTCACGGCCAACAGTACCCGCGGCATTTACAACAGCCTCGAAGCAACCGGCGAAACGCTCCATTTCATCCGCTACGGCATCGTGCGCGCCGGTGATGTGCCCTTTGAAATCTTAAGCCCGAACAAGACGCTCAATGGAAATAATCTGATCGTCCTCAAGGGCGGTCCAAACGGCGCCTATTCGAAAACGCTGCCGCAACGGGTCAACGTCAAAGTCGGAGTGGCCGCCAATAAACTGCATTTCCTCGGCGGTGTCGCCGGCTGGGGTTACCCCTGGGGCGGTGAAAGCAAAAACCAAAACACGCCCGTCATCAAGGTGACCGTCCACTATGCCGATCGGCAAACGGAGGAAATCGTGCTGAAGAACGGTGTCGAGTTCGCCGATTACATCGGCAAGTTCGACGTGCCCGGCTCGCGCGAATTGCCGGACATCGTTCGATTTGGACAAGTGCGCTGGTTTACAAAACCGCTGGCGCGCTCCGCGGTCATCGATTCGCTCTCGCTGGAAAGTTACGACAACGCGATTGCGCCGACACTTGTGGCGATCACCGCAGAATTGGCCGGCGATGTGACATCGGCAGCGGGACACGAATCAACAGCGAGCATCGCGGGCGGCGGTGGCGCGGATGCCGGGCAGGCTTCGGCGGCATCGGGGACGATTCGAGCGCTGATCGTAGGCGGCGGCACCCATCATGATTTCCAGCGCTGGTTTAATCAGGAGGACATCGCCACGTTGCAGGCGGGAGGCAAAGCCGCGGTTTCTTACACGGAGAATCCCGCCACTATTCTCGAGACGCTCCCTAAAATCGATGTGCTCTATTTGAGCAATAACAACCCGATTCCCGACCCGAAAACGCGCCAGGCCATTTTCGATTTCACCAAATCGGGCAAAGGCCTTCTGCTGGTGCATCCCGCTCTTTGGTACAACTGGAACGACTGGCCGGAATACAATCGCATCCTCATCGGCGGCGGCTCGCGCCGTCACGACAAGTATGGCGAGTTCGAGGTGATCGTGGATGAACCGAATCATCCGATCATGGCGGGTGTGCCGAAGACGTTCCGCATCACCGACGAGTTGTATCATTTCGAAAAGGACGCCAACGGCACCGCCAATCAGGTGCTGGCCACCGGACGCAATCTCGAAACCGGCAAAACGTATCCGGTGGTGTGGATCACGCAGTTGCCCAACACACGCATTGTTTGCATCACGCTGGGTCACGATGGAAAAGCGCATGAACTGCCGGCTTTCAAGACTCTCCTTCAAAACAGTTTGAAATGGGCGGCCGGCAAATAGGGCAGTGCCGTGCGGTGGCTTTCGCGTTTCCTGCATTTCCATCTTGAGGCATCGCTGAAAGCCTGTCTGAAAATCGGGATGTCCGCGTGGCGCGCACCCGCCCTTGGTTGAGCCCGCGCAACAGCTCGGCACGCGCCGGGATGAAAATTTGTTTGTCACATCCGCCGCAACCGGGAATTCTGTGCGCAACCACAGGTCTCGATTGGCATGATGCGACAGTTACAATTCATTCTCTTTCTGTTTCTGGCCGGGTTGGCCGCGGGCTGCAATCGCGGGCAAAGTTCTGACCCCGGCAATTCCTCCTCGGCCTCGAGTTATCCCTCCCGCAGCATCACCTTGATCTGCCCTTGGGCGGCCGGCGGCGGCACCGATCGCGTGGCCAGATTTTTCGCCGAACAACTTCAAAAACAGCTCGGAAAACCGGTCATCGTGGTCAACAAAACCGGCGGCAGCGGCGCTGTTGGACATTCCGCTGGCGGGTTGGCCGCACCCGACGGTTACACCATCACCATGGGCACTTTCGAATTGAGCACCATGCATTGGATGGGCATCTCCGAACTCTCCTGGACCAACTTCGCACCCATCATGCAGGTCAATGCCGATGCCGCGGCCTTGATTGTGAAAAAAGACGCGCCCTGGAAATCGCTGCCGGAATTCCTTCAACACGTGAAAAAAAATCCGGGCGCGGTGAAGATGTCCGGAACCGCCACCGGCGGCGCGTGGGATCTCGCGCGCAGCGGCCTGCTCCTGGAAGCGGGTTTGCCCGTCAACTCCGTGATTTGGGTGCCGACACAAGGCTCGGCGCCTTCGATCGTGGAATTGCTCGGCGGACATATCGATGCCGTTTGCTGCAGTGTGCCCGAAGCGGCCGCGCAAATTGACGCCGGCCAATTGCGAGTGCTCGCGGTGATGTCACCCGAGCGATTGTCGCAATATCCGCAAATGCCCACCGCCAGGGAGCAAGGTGTGGACTGGACGGCTGTGGGTTGGCGAGGCCTCCTCGCGCCGCGCTCGACGCCGCCGGAAATCATCGATCGCCTTCATCGTGAATGCCGCAAGATTTGCGATTCCGCGGAATACAAAACATTCATGGACAAGAACGGTTTTGCCATTGCCATTCGCGAACCGGAACCCTTCGCACGTTTTCTTGAAGAGGAAGATGCGCGCTGGCAAAAAGTCATCGCGGCGGCCGGCTACGCTAAATGAGCGCGCGGTTACCGTGGTTCGGATGTTTTCTTGTGTTCGCCGGGCTTTGCGGCCTTTGGTTCGGCGCCTCGATTCGCGAGAGTGGAGTGTCCGGCGGGCATGACATCGGCCCGCGGGCATTTCCATTCGGACTTTCGATCCTGCTTTTAGCCGGAGGAATCATCGACCTTGCCACCGCAATTTTTCCTGGAGGCAAACATGGCGCCAGCAATGCAGGCGCGTTGTCCACATCGCAAACGAATGCTGCCAAATCATCGCACGCGCGGGTGTTGATTTTTTTGGGCGCCTTGCTCGTTTACGTGTTCGCCCTGCCCTGGCTGGGGTTTAACCTTGCGACATTTTTGTTTTCGATGGGAATGCTCTTTCTCCTTCGGGCCCGCTGGCTGGCGGCGATGGGATTTACGCTCTCGATACTGCTGCTGATTCATTTGTTATTCGTGCTGCTGTTCAAGATTCAGCTTCCCCGCAGTCAATTGGGCATTCCATTTTGAAGTTCGCCGCCATGCCTTTTGCCGACATTCTCCAGCCCTCGGTAATCGTGCCATGGATTTTGGCGATGGCTTTTGGGCATTTCGTTGGAGCCACACCTGGCCTGACCGCCACTATGGGCGTGGCCTTGATTGTGCCGTTGACATTTTACATGGGCGATCCAGTGGCCGGGCTCGCCATGATCATCGGCGTCAGTTTCACCGCGATTTTTGCCGGCGACATTCCCGCCACTTACCTGCGCATTCCCGGCACTCCCGCATCGGCGGCGGCAACGCTCGATGGCCATCAATTGGCGCGGCAAGGGAAAGCCGGACTGGCGCTTTACCTGGATCTTTTTTGCTCCTGCCTTGGCGGACTGATTGGAGTGGCGTTGTTGATTGTGCTGGCGCCGCAGTTGGCCAAATTCGCGCTGAAATTCAGCAACTTCGAATATTTCTGGCTCGCCGTTTTTGGTTTGAGCATGAGCGCCGTCGTCAGCGTCGGCGCCACCTGGAAAGGGCTCCTGGCCGCCGCGCTGGGCGTGCTCCTCGCCACCGTGGGAATCGACGTTGTGAGCGGCGTGCCGCGATTTACGTTCAATAATGTGGAATTGACGAGCGGCCTCAGTTTCATTCCAGCGATGATCGGTTTGTTTGGGTTGTCGGAAGTGCTGCGAAGTCTGGCGCGGCCTGGTGAAATCAAACAGACGGAAATCGAGCATCAAGAAAAAACCCGGTCGATCCAAACTCTGCTCGTCATTTGGCGGCACAAATGGCTCGTTTTGCGTTCCTCTTTGCTCGGAACCTTTATCGGCGCTTTGCCTGGCGCAGGCGCAGATATCGCCGCGTGGGCCGCGTATGGCATCGCCCAACGAACCTCGAAACAAGCCGGGCAATTCGGCAAAGGCTCAATCGAAGGCGTGATCGCGCCCACCAGTGCCAACAACGCCGCCGTCGGAGGCGCGTGGATTCCCGCGCTGGTCTTTGGCATTCCCGGAGATTCGGTCACCGCCATCGTTCTCGGCGCATTAATCATGTACAACATCAAGCCTGGCCCATTGCTTTTTGAACAAAATGCTGGACAGGTGCAGGCGATTTTTTGGATCGCGTTGCTGACGCAGCTTTTCCTGATTCCCAGCGGTTACCTCATGATCAAAGCGTTCGCGTGGATCATGCGTGTGCCGCGCTCGTTGATCATGACCGGCGTGGTCCTCTTTTCTGTCGTCGGCGCTTTCGGACTCAAGAACAGCCTCTTCGATGTCTGGGTCATGATCGCTTTCGGCCTGCTCGGCTTCTTTTTGGAATCGCAAAAAGTTCCCCTGCCCCCGCTCATCCTGGGACTGATCCTCGGCCCAATGCTGGAAGAGCATCTTCGCACGGGGCTCATCAAAACCAGCGGATCGTTCCTCCCGTTTTTGACGCGCCCCATTTGCGCCGTGCTCGTGACCCTTCTCGCACTGGTTTTCGCCGCGCCCATCATCTCTCGCTGGCGTCAGTGGCGCGCCTCATCAAAGTCCGCATGATCCCTTTGGGACGGGATTCATAATCCGTCATATCACCATTTGGCTCGATGTGAAGCGATCGCCGGTCCGGCCGAAAAAAGATTTGCTCCGTCACCAGCCCAGGGGCAGCATCGGCCTGTCAATGCCCTGACCCCAAATTCCTATGAGCCGTGCTTTGACCAAATCACAACCTGTTACG
>JBFMDG010000271.1:0-9052 GCA_040754135.1 Verrucomicrobiota bacterium | reverse complement strand
GCCAATGTTTCGTTTCCACACGCGCCGCCACGATGGCGCCTTGCGGCATGAAAAGCCGCAACCAGGCATCGCGCTTCTTGAGTTCCTTCTCTTCCGGATGCGCGCCGTCCACGATTTGCCATGGATATTTCAATCCCGGCATCGCCCGGTGCGACCAGATCGCTTCGGCTGATGGCAAATCGCCGTCGCGCGCCAGCCATTCGCGCAACACCGCCACTTCGTACTCTCCCAGTTTGTTCAAGACATCGGGCAACATCCGCACTTTGCTGAAACCGATCTTTTCATCACTGAATTGCGCGGCCGAACTGCCCATGGCAATCAGTGTTCCGCCCGCTTCCACCCAGTCCTTGAGTCGATTCGTCCAGGAACCGGGCAGCGCCCCGGAACGCTCCGGCACGATCACCACATTGTAGCGCGATAAATCCGCGCCCGACTCGACGCTGACGCGGGCATGGCGAATGCCCAATTTGTGATCGAGGTAAAACCAGATTTCACCCACGTCGTTGTGATTCATCCCGCCGCGAGTCAACAAGGCGATGCGCGGCGGCTCCAATCGTTTGAAATGTTCTCCGCCGAGATCGGGCAGGTCGCCCTCGCCCAGGCCGGTCCCAAGCGGAATCGCGCGCACGCCCACCTCGCGTGTGGTGGTGTCGATGGCTTGCTTTAGATCACCGGCGAAGTGGCGATTGTCCAATCGCGTTATCACGATCGATCCGCGCGCGAATTTTTGTGCATCGAGCTCGAACGGTTTCTCGGCCGCGCGCACCTCGATGCCGCGTTCCATGAGACGCGCCGCTGCCGTCACGGAAAGATCGTCTGCTCCATCAATGACGTACGCGATCAGGGATGGATTTTGACCGAGCACGCCTTTTTCGGTTCGCTCCGGAAAAGTGTACGGGCGGGCCGAGTCCGGCAGTGTCAACGGCAACATGAACGCTTCCAGTCCGAACATCATGGTGAGATTCCAGGCGGTGGTGTCGTAGATGCGCGATTGTCCTTTGCGCAAAATTTCCTGGCGCTCTTCTTCGAGCGCTTTGTTCGAGATTCTCGGATCGAAATCGAGCGCGGCCGCCACCAGATGGCCCAAAGGCTGGCGCGCCGGAATGAAAAGAGTTCCTGCGGGCAGCTTTCGATCTTTGACTTCGCGGCCGAGTTGGTCGATGGCCTGGGCTGCCGTCACCTCCGCGCCGGACTCGTACAGTTCGAATCCTTGCAGCCGGGCGAGCTTGAGGAATTCATCGAGGCGCCCTTGATTGGCCGTGGGAAGCACCGCGAAAATGCGAGAGGCGTAAGGGCCCTCGGACGCGCAGGCGCTTTTTCGAATCGCATAAAAATTCTCGATCAATTGACGGCCGTTCGCCTGCACCGTTCCGAGATTGGCCATTGAACCGATGACATGATGAAAAACGGATTCGCGATAACTGAGAATCCGGCCTTCCGGCCGGCGCACTCCATCCTCGACGATGCGCGCTTGTTCATAAAGAATCCCCACGCTCCCGCGAAAGGCCGGCCAGGTATCGGTGTAGCCGGGATACCAATCTTCGTTCCACTCGCCGTGATAGTACAAAAGCCCGTGCCGATCAAATGCCGCAGCTTGATCGCGGGCAAACAGTTTTCCCCAACGCTCCCGGCTGGCGGGAACATGAATGTTGATCGGCTCGCGCGGCGGTGAAAACAGGTGCGTATCCTGCGCATCCATCCCGTGCGCATCGACGACCAACACCGGATTCCATTGAGCGACCGCTTTCATGCGGCCGCGCGTTTCCGGATGCACGCCGAAAAGTGAATCCCGGTTCAGATCAAAGAAATAATGGTTTCCCCGGCCCCACGGCGCATATGCGGTGTGCTGCAGCGATTGATCATCGACACTCGGCGTGGTGCCGCGATTCTCTGCGATCATTTTCAGAAATCGATCCCGGCCATCGGGATTTTGCAGGGGATCGATGATGACGATGACATCTTCGAGCAATTTTTTGATCCCGGCATCTTCCGCGGCAATGAGATGGTAAAGCACTGCGAGCGCGGCATCCGACCCTTCCGTTTCATCTCCGTGAATGGTGTAACCGAGCCACGCAACCGGCAGAAGCGAGTTCATCAGGTTCTTCGCTTCTTGGTCAGAGATTTTCCTTGGATCGCCCAATCGCGCCATGCCTTGCTGAATTTCATCGAGCTTTGGCAGGTTCTTCGGCGCGGTCACGATGACATAATGCAGCGGCCGATTTTCATGCGAGCGGGCGTATTCAACGAGCCGGGTGCGATCCGGCGCGGCGGCCGACCACGCTTTGATGCACTTTTCGATCTCCGCCGAGTTCGCGGCGCGTAAACCGATTGCATAACCCAGCAGCGATTCGCCGGTCGGGACGCTTGTCCGGTAAGTGGCGCCAGGAAAAAACGCATTGGTCCAATGCAATCCCGAAAGCTCGCTGGGCGATGGGGCCGTGGCGCGTTCCTGGGCGGAGATCGGGAGCAGGCCAATGAGCCCTGCCAATACGCAGGCAACACGGATGGGTGTGAGCCAGTTTTTCATGAATTTGCGACGCAAAGGTTCGCGCGAACGCTCTTGGAGAATTTCATCGCTGTATTTGATAAGTGGAGCAGCGGGATTGAATCAAAACAGATTGGATGAAGGAAGTGATTTCTTGCGATGCGCTATCGGAGCGCGAGTCTGAGACTCGCAGGGGCTTGGCGCTGCCGATGCGCGGAGTCATTCCGCGACGCTTCGATTGCGGCAACGTGCTGCGGCTCACAGAGCCGCGCTCCGGAGCGCGAGTCTGCGACTCGCAGCAGCTTGGCGCTGCCGAAGCGCGGAGCCATTCCGCGACTCTTCGATTGCGGCGACGTGCAGCGGCTCACAGAGCCGCGTCCGGAGCGCGAGTCTGAGACTGGCAGCGGCTTGGCGCTGCCGAAGCGCGGAGCCATTCCGTGACGCTTCGATTGCGGCGACGTGCTGCGGCTCACAGAGCCGCGCTCCGGAGCGCGAGTCTGCGACTCGCAGCAGCTTCCCGATTACAATGCGCGGAGCGAGTTCGTGACTTCTCGCCTCCGCGCAATCCGGGCAGAGGCTAATGGCTGAAGTCCCGGTTGGTCGATACGACGCCGGGACATCCCTGAATCACGCCCGGGAATCCGCGCCGCACGCCGGGAAATCCGTGCCACAAGCGTGGCCGGTGCGGCAACACCCCGGGTAAGCCGCGCCACACGCCAGGAAAGTGCCGCCACACGCCAGGGAAACGGGCCCACGCGTGGGCATGCCTGCAACACGCCAGGGAATTCGCGCCGCACGCCAGGAACTGCGCGCCCGGCGCCAGGAAAGTCGCGCCGCAATGTGTCGAGCCGTCCAACACGCCGTGCCGGTGGCGCAACTCGCCCTGGAACGTGTCCCAAGCGCCAGGAAACCGGTACCGCACGCCAGGAAAGTGCCGCCGCACGCCAGGAAAACAATTCCAGCGGGTTAAAATGGGCTTAAACGCCGCATTGTGGACCTAGAAACTCGTCTAAATCACCTTGGGAATGAATGATTTGCACCCGGACCCGGAATTTTTGCGATTTCCCACTTCCGGGACTTAACCTAATTATTCCCGTATCATCTGAGCTTTAACGCGAAAAAACCTGGTCGAGGTGAGCGCAGTGGTTTGCCACTTCGTGCCTGCTCTTGGCCAGGACTCTCCAGGCACTGGTTTCCAAACTCCAGGACTCAAAGAATCGCTCTCCTCCACGGTGTAGATAAAGCTCAAGCCCATGTCGCTCCAAGCCAGCGTCAGTATCCCATCAATCTGCTGAACCGATATAGCAATGCCAAAAGGGGCAGTGATTTCGTCTGCAATCACATAGTAGTAAAAGGACATCAGTCCCTTCGTTTGCCGGAGCCACCCCTCGACACCGTGCTCCAGATTTGTAGGGCTGCCGGGAAATAGTCCGCTGCCACTTCCGATAAAATTGACAAGCTCTGTTACATGCCAGCTCCAAAACGGAGCATCTTGAGCCAAATAGTTTCGATTCACACTGTCTGAACCTGCAACAGCGCGGAATGTTAGCCCAGGTCGTTGCCCTAAGGGGATGTCTATGAGTTGCCGTCGTGCCTCTGCTATCTCTTCGGCTTTTGATAATGGCAAAACAAACACATCATTACCTGCCTGCTTACGCCTGACCAGGAAATATGCGGTCTCAGAATGAACGTTTTGTGCAAAGCCAATCGTTAGAAACGTTGAAACGAAAAATGAGAATAAGTGCGTAATTCTTCGCATGGCCGCAAACATATTGCGCATCGACGGCTTCAAAAAACAATCCGGGGCACAACGCACCAAAGTCTGCCGATACGATTTTGGTTAAACTCTTCGCCCCATTCCCGCATTGGGTTTAGCACTGGTTTGGTCGCGTTGTCATCAACAAACAAATGGCGCGTCAGAAAGGAAAGAAAAGTCGCAAACTGTGCAACATGCGCCGGAGCAGTCCGCAACTTTTCCGATTGCGGCAAGGTAGGTCTCTTGTTTGTTTTCCTGTTTTCCCTTTCTTGCGTTCATAGCCGCCAATTGAAAGTGCGTATAACGCTTATCGACCAATAAGGCCGGCCTATTTCTTTCGTTATTTTCCTGGTGCGCCTTGACGGAAGCGCCGACTTAACGCAGATGATGCGCGTCCTTTTAGGGACGTGAATTATGTTGAAAGTTGTCGCTGTCTTTGTTTTGTCCGCTTTGTCCGGTTCTTATACATTTGCTCAAAGCCTGAATACATGGTGGGAAGCCCCGACTCCAGATTGGCCTGCATTGCATACGGTCGCATTTGGGAACGGCACATTCCTCGCCGCCGGCAAGGGCGATCGCTATGGTCGCTCTCTCGATGGCAGCGCTTGGGTCGTGAAAACCTTTCCGTCCGGTGTTACCGCAATCAACGATCTCCATTTCGCCAACGGGATTTTTATGGCGGTGGGCGATCAGGGATGGATTCTGAAATCCACGGATGGAGTCGAGTGGTCGGTGGCATCGGCCAACACGCAGGCAAGTTTGCGCGCGATCACTTTCGGCAATGGTCGATGGGCGATCCTGGGGCGTGCAAGCCTCGCCGGACAATCCATCGTTTTGAGTTCGACCGATAACGGATCGACCTGGACGCCCCATTTGAACGCGGGGTTTGATGTGACAGGATTGGGTTTTGGCAACGGCTATTTTGTGGCCTGCGCTTTGGCCGGCCTGACGACGGATTTGCGAAGGAGCGCGGATTTGAATCAATGGAGCAGCGGTTTGAATTTTGATTGGGGCAGCACGCTGCGGCAGGTGAGTTACACTCCCACCCTTGGCCGATTCGTGGCCGTTGGAGACAATGGCCGCATCCTGATTTCACAAAACGGATCGAGCTGGTCCTCCGCGATTTCCAGCGTCAACAAACACTTGCTCGGCATTCACTGGGGCAACGGCGAGTGCGTCGCGGTGGGAGAACAGGAAAGAATCATTTCTTCGGTCGATGGGCAGAATTGGCAGGTTCGAAGAGCGCCATCGGAAAGCACACGTCATTTGCAGGACGTGGTTTTTGGAAATGGCACTTGGGTAGCCGTCGGTTATGACCAGGCGGATTTTTGGAGCGAGCGCACCGGCGCGATTATTTATTCCGACGGGCTGGCGGCTGGAAGGCTTTCCTTTGCTTCGGCGACCGTGTCGGTTCCGAATGCAAGCGGCCTGGTCGAAGTGGAAGTCAAGCGCACCGCGGGCGCAACCGGGCCACTCAGTGTGAAGTATCAGACGAGCGATGGCACTGCGGTCGCGGGCGCCGATTATGAAGCGAGCAGCGGAACTTTGTTCTGGCAAGATGGCGATGTTCTTCCGCAGCTCATTCGCGTGCGGATTTTGCCTGCCAATGGCTCCGAGTCTGCCGAAACGTTTTCCATCAGCCTGAGTGAACCGAGCAATGGCGGCGCTTTGGGCAGTCCAGCCCTCGTTGTTGTCACCATCGCGGCCGCTCAACAAGGAACAGCAGAGTGGGCGAACCGCTATCCTGCGCTGCAAGGAGAACGGCCCAACGCCATGGCCCGCGGAACCAATCGCCTGGTGGCGGTCGGTGACAATGGCACGGTGGCGACCTCTAACGATGGTCTGTCGTGGATTGACCGAAACTCGGGAACGACTCAGCACCTGAACGGAATCGCTTTTGGCAACGGGAGATTTGTTGCGGCTGGACAAGGCGGTGTGATTCTTTGGTCCCACGATGGCGTGGAATGGATGTCGAGCGACTCCGCACTCAGCCAGGACTTAAATGAGATTGCATTCGCCAACGGGAAATTTGTGGTTGTCGGCGCGGGCGGACTGATCGCTTCGTCGGCAGACGGAGCGCAGTGGAATGCCATGGCGCCACGAACCACCGCTGATTTGAAAGGCGCGAGCTTTGGCGGCGGCCGGTGGCTTGTCACCGGAACTGAGGGAGCGGTTTTGATTTCAATGGACAATGCTCAATCCTGGGAATTGCGGCCGGCGCCCACCATTGCAGGAATTGACCTCGGAAGGAATGCCTTTGGGAACGGAACATTTGCGGTGCTGACCAGTCGAGGGTTTCATCTTACGACAAGTGACGGGGTGAATTGGAAACCGCGTTTGGCGGATGTGCGATTGAATACCGAATTGTCCGCCGTGCTGAATTCAATTTCTTTTATCGGAGAGAAATTCGCCATCGCTTCGAGTGAAGGGGTCATTTACACCTCGTCGGATGCCATCACCTGGGAGCGGCAGAACAGCGCATTGGAACAACCCACCTGCGTCGCGACTGGTTTTGGAAGTCATGTGGCCCTGGCGCCCGGCGGCGGAGCCTCGTTTTCTCAGATGAAACCCGAGTGGCATCAGGCCCAAGCCGAAGAGGCCTTCGCCTTCCGTGCCGTGGCTTTTGGAAACGGACGGTTCGTGGCTGTGGCAGATGCGGGGCGAATTTACGTTTCCGAAAATGGCGTGTTCTGGCGAGAGCACACGGTTTTGGAAACGCCTGCGTTGCGCACCGTGGTTTTTGGCGCGGACCAATTTGTCGCCGCCGGCGATGAGGGCGCCATATTCACTTCGCCGGACGGTCTCGAGTGGACTGCGCAAGTTTCCGGAACGGCCAACACGGTGCATCAGGTGATTTTCACCGGAACACATTTTTACGCCGCTACAACCACCAAGGGCCAGGTTACATCGGCGGTGTTGCGATCGCGTGACGCGGTGGCCTGGGAACCGACCTATACGCCTGGAGCATTGACGACGCTCTTAGGCATTGCTTACGGCAATGGACGCTATGTGGTCGTTGGGCCGGCGAACTTTTCGGAAACATCCACGGACGGAGTCAATTTCACGAGCTTAAGCGCGCCGTTTTCGACGATCGCATTCGTCGGCGTCACGCATGGGAATGGTTTGTTCGCGCGCGCGCGGCATCAGATCCAGTTCACCACGGTGACGGAAGCATCGATCGAGATTTCAACGGACGGTCGAACCTGGCAGAAAACCTGGGCCTCCGCTGGCGAAGAGTTGAACGCATTGACCTATATCGACGGCCAATTCATTGCCCTGGGAAAGAACGGGCTTTTTCTTGTCTCCAACGATGGCCAAAACTGGATCCGTCATGAACTCGGATTACCGCGCAGCTTGCATGGGGTGACGCAAGGGCCGGCCGGCGATTGGATTGTGGTGGGGGACCGCGCTTCGATTCGGCAGCGATTTTTTTCTCCCTTCCCTGTCGCGCTCAAGAGTGAACTCAAACTTCCGATCAGCGGTGCATCGCAATATACCGATCGGATTTTGCAGCTCGAAGCGACTGCCGCCGCGCTTGGCAGCGAAATAACTCAGGTGGAATTCTATGCCGATGATGAAATCATTGGGGATCGTCTTACGCCGCCATGGAGGCTCGAATGGCGGCCGCTGGAACCGGGACAGTACCGGCTCACGGCGGTGGCTTACGGCAAGCCGGGCGAAGTGAGGCAATCACCCGGTGTGCCGGTGTCGATCGCGTTGCTTCCTGAACCTCCGGCGATTTTGGTTCAGCCGAAACCAGCGACCATTGCGGAACTCACTCAGCACACTTTGAGCATCGAAGCTTCGGGCGGAACCCCGCGTTCTTATCAATGGTTCCTAAACGGAAATCCAATTCCGCATGCGACGGAACCGAGCTACACGATTGCCAACGCTCGAGCCGTCAGCAGCGGCGCCTACGCGTGCGAAGTTTCGAATGCCGCCGGGACCATTCGCAGCGTCGAAGCCATCGTGACTGTAACGCCGCATGAAGGCGTGCCAGCGCCGCTTTGGGAAGTGCGCGAGTACACACCCGCGTTCCATGATCTCAATGACGTTGTTTGGACCGGTGAACGATTTGTTGCGGTTGGCAATCGCGGCGCCTTTGCGTTTTCCGAAAACGGTGAAGAATGGCGAGGCCTGGTTTACGGCGGTGCATTCGACAACTGGACCGGACTGGCCGCCGGTCTCGACCGGGTCATCGCCGGTGGCGATGCCGGCCACATGCTCGTTTCCGACGAGGGCACCAATTGGGTTCAGATGTTTTCGGGAATTCAAGCGCCGATCACGGGCGTGGCTTTTGGCAACGGGCGTTTTCTCGCGGTCGGCCAGGGAAACACCATTGCCATGTCGATGGATGGGCGGACATGGACTCGATCGAGTTACAACAGATCCGTCGAGTTCCAGGGCGTGATCTGGTTTGAAGGTTTGTTTTACGCGGTGGGAGATAACGGCGCGCTTTTAAGCTCCCCGGACGGCGCGATCTGGACGCCGCGATTTACCGGCACGGATCGAACCTTCAGAGCCGTGGCTGCCGGAAATGGAATGCTGGTGGCCGTTGGATCGGAAGGCCGGATTTTCATCTCGCACGACGGTGAAATTTGGGAGAACCGCACCTTTAGTGAACTCGCCACTTTCCGCATGGCGATGTTCATGGAGGGATTGTTTGTCATCGGCGACAATTTCGGACGGATCTATGCGTCCGCCGACGGCAGTAACTGGCAAGAGCAAACAAGCTCGACGGTAGGCATTCACGCTGGAGCCTATTCTCCGGCGCTCGGACGCGGTGTCTATGTCGGCAAAGCGGGGATGGT
>JBFMDG010000270.1:0-9081 GCA_040754135.1 Verrucomicrobiota bacterium | reverse complement strand
GCTAATCTCAACAACTGGGAGCCCTACGCCACGGTTGTTGGCACAAGCACGTTCATCATCGAAGCCAATACGTTTGCCGATGACGCTCAATTCGCGAATCAGCGTTATGTGGTCGCCTTTCAACCTGCAGCGGGAGGTAATTCGGGCTTAGGCGAGGGTTTCTTCGCCGATAATGGGACGCCATACAAAGGGCAGATCAATCTGTCGCGTCAAAACGGAAATCCAGGCCGTGTGGCGGGTGACAAGCGGCCCGGTGCGGTTCACTTCATCACGGGCGGTGAAGCTTCTCCTCATGGTTTCCAGGAATTCCTCTCCGACAATCGCTGGACAGTGAACGGGATTTACACGGATGTGAATCGATACACCGTCGTGCAGACATTCGCGCTCAATCCGAGCACCCTGGCGCAAATGTCCACCGGGAAAGCATTTGACCCCGTCAACGGCAAGAACACCGCCGCATTCTCTGGAAATGTGCCCGAGGTCGCTCGGTTCGGCGGTGATCTCGCCGGCCTGGACAATGGGAACTTTGTGGTCGTGATCGATGACCGCTCAAACATGATCGAACCAACGCGCGCGGCCACCGCCGCAATTATCACCCCGACGGGTGAAGTCGTGAAAGGCGGCTTCTCTATTGGGCCTGGCGAAATCTGGTCCAATGTGGCGGCCTATCGCGGGGGCTTCTGCGTTCGCTTGGGTGGTGTGCTTTACTTCTACGACAACGAAGGAAATCTGCGCGGTCAAGTGCCACAAAACGCATCCGAAGTGGCGTTCGATGGCGGCCGCGGAGATGGAACACGCCTTGCCTCTCATATCAATAGTCACTACGTCTATTTGGCCGGCGCTGTCACCGAGCCGGATCCCAACGATCCAACAGGACCTACGATTAAAGTCGTGCGTGTGGCCGCTTTCGATGCGCGTGATTTCACCTTTGTCGCGCAAGCTCAGGTCAATGAAGCGAGTTTTACCCCAGCCATTGACCGTTCGAATCTGGCGGTGGACGCCTTAAATCGCGTTGCCGTTGCCTATGAAGCGCGTCCGACGGATTTCGACGCAGCTCAAACCGTGGTGCGCGTTTTGGCCTTTGACGGAACGACCAAGTCCTTCACGGCATTAACGCCAAGTTTCTTCTGCTTCAACAACAATGGCCAAACCGGCTTCCGCACCATTCGTCCGAGCGTGGCCATGACCACGCGCCAGATTTGCGTGGCTGCCAAAGGAGAAATCAACAGCCAGGACAAACCGGAGCTCGGGCCAGACACGTTGTCCCAAACAACTTTCTATACCGTATTCTCACATCCGGCTCCTGCGGATGATCCAACGCAGAGCGCGGTTGCGGACCTTGAGTTTACGGCCATTGCCAATGTCGGCAATGCGGTGCGCTTGACCTGGGAAGGAGGCGCAGGCCCATTCCTCTTGCAACGCAAAGCAAGCTTGTCCGATGCGCAATGGGAAAACCTGCTGACAACTCCGAGCCGGACCGCGGTGGTGTTAAGGGAAACGTCCACCGCCTTCTATCGTCTGGTGGACGGAGCCCAAAACACGGTTATCCCGTTGTCCGTATCACTCAGCGGCGATGCTGAGAAGCCCAATGCGGTCACCACTGCCGGGACGGGCATGGGCACGCTCATTCTTGAAGGCAACACGCTGCGATATCGCATTCCTTACTCGAACTTGAGTAGTGCGGCCAGTGCCGCGCATATCCATGGTCCAGCCACGAGCACGGAGGCAACGGGCGTCATGAAAGGCCTCACCGGCGCCAGTGGAACTTCAGGAGTCCTTTCAGGCTCGATTGATTTGACGGATGAACAAAAAGGTCACCTCCTTGCCGGCAGGACTTATGTGAACGTCCACACGGCAAATCATGGTGGAGGCGAAATCCGCGGCCAGATCGTTCAATCCAAACTCCGCGCGACGCTCAGCGGCGCGGCTGAACGGCCGAATCCCGTCGATACTCCAGGAACCGGTTCGGGAGTGATTTGGGTGACCGGGAATCAAATCACCTTCAACATTTCGTACTCTGGCCTTAAAGCAGCCGCCACCGCCGGCCATATCCATGGCCCGGCCACTCCCGAACAAGCGACGGGAGTCTTGTTCGGCTTCACCGGCGTCTCCGGCACAGAGGGCACCATCGCCGGATTCGGCACGGTGGCTCCAAACGTTCTAGGCGCCATCGCCGATGGACTGACCTATGTCAACATCCACACCAGCGCTCATACCGGCGGTGAAATCCGCGGCCAAATTGTTCCCTGATTCTCCCGACCGATAGACAGGCCCAAACAACCCAACAGCGCTTCCAGGAGCATTCGATGTGAGCCACATCGTGTCTCTGGGACGTTGACCTCCAAACACGACCGGACACCACGTCCGGTCGTTTTTTCGTTTGATTCGTCGTTCATCGCCCTGAGAAACATCTCCGACATTCACAAGTTCGTTCCTGAACCCACCTGAACCCACAACACGAATAGACCTGCGCTTGCCATGACACATCGGCTCAAAGTAACGTCACCCCCTTGCGATTGGATGGTGGTAATGAAATTTGAGCTATGAAAGTTCGTGTACGATTTGCGCCGAGCCCTACCGGATTCCTTCATATCGGTGGCGCCCGAACCGCCCTGTTCAATTGGCTGTATGCGCGGCATACCGGCGGTCAATTCATTTTGCGTATTGAAGACACCGATGCTGCCCGCAACACGCAAGAGGCTGTTGATGTCATTCTGGACGGACTGCGCTGGCTTGGCCTCGACTGGGATGAAGGACCGTTGACCGGCTCCGCGGACGGGCCGAGCAAAGGTGATTTCGGACCGTATTTCCAATCGCGTCGCCGGTACATTTATCAAAAGCACGTGGAGGAACTGCAGCGGAAGGGATTGGCCTATGAGCACGAAGGCACCGTTAAATTCAAAATGTCGCGCGATCCCATCCAAATCCCCGATTTGGTGGTCGGGCACGTGACTCGGGAATTGACCGATCGCGAAAGTTTGGATCCCGATTTCATCATCGTCCGTTCTGACGGCCAACCGGTGTTCCATCTCGTGAACGTCATCGATGATTTGGAAATGGGGATTACGCACGTCATCCGCGGAGAGGATCATCTTTCGAATACGGCCAAGCATATGGCGTTGTTTCACGCTTTTGGAGCTTCGCCACCCCAATACGCGCACATTCCTCTGATCCTCAATCAAGACGGCAGCAAAATGGGAAAGCGTGACAAGGGCGCCTCGTTGCGCAGTTACATGGAAGAGGGCTATGTGCCGGAAGCGGTTGTGAATTTCTTGTATCTGCTCGGTTGGTCCCCCAAGGGCAACCGGGAAATCGTTCCTTTATCCGAAGTGATTTCCCTGTTCGATCTGCCGGACATACTTCGGCACAATGCGCGTTTTGACATGACCAAGATGCAATGGATGAACGCGGAGTATCTCCGGCAAATGAGCCTGGACCGCTTTTGCGAATTAGCCATCCCGACATTGGCTAAAGCGGGGATTAATTTATCCGGCCACGAACCCGCCTATATCACCGCCGCAGTCGCCACCGCCAAGGAAAAGGTGAAGCTGCTGGTCGATCTGCCCTCTTTCATTGATTTTTATTTCGTCGAATCGGTCCCGTATGACGCGGAGAAGATGAGGGCCGATTTCACTCCGGAAACGCGTCCGCGCGTGATGCGATTGCGCGAGGCATTTGCGCAACTGGATGCATTCGATGCCGCCGACTTGGAGCGAACCCTGAAAGCTGTGGCGAGTGAACTTGGAATCAAAGTCGGTTTGCTTGTGCATCCGGTTCGTCTGGCCTGCACCGGCAAAACGATTGGCCCGAGCCTGTATCACCTGCTTGAAGTGCTTGGCAAGGAACGCGTGCTGAAACGGCTGGACGACGCGCTCTCCCGATTCGCTTGAGCCGATTGACCAGGCGTGTGTGTTGCCCATGGGGATTCAGGAACAACGATCAGAGACATCTCGCCTCGTTTCGAATTGGAAATGATTTGCGTCGGCGCGGCCGTATGGATCAGAAATGCTTCTAAAACCGACAAGAAATCAGGAATTGATTTGACCTGTAACCTCCTTTCTGATTTTTTATTCTAACAGCGTGTGGCCCCGGCAACAAACAGCCAAATATGAACACAGGATTCACTTCCGCACCCACCCACGAGGTCAAAATCAAGCACGTTCTTGTCGTCGATGATGACATTGAACTTTCCCAAACATTCAAGGCGCTCCTGGAATCTCAGGACTACATGGTGACCATCGTGACCAATGGCGTGGACGCTTTGAAACTGATCATGCAAATGGATGTCGATGTCATCATTTGCGATCTGATGATGCCTCAAATGGCCGGGGACATGTTTTACATGGCGGTCGAGCGCGTAAAACCACATCTCTGCCAGAGATTCATTTTCATTACCGGTTATGAAGGGCATCCGAAATTTGAAGAGTTCCTCAAAAAGGTCAACTCGGTCGTCCTTTACAAGCCCGTCACACCCGGCAAACTGCTTGGAACCATGCACGTCTTGTTCGCCCGGCTTTCTTCGTCATCCAAGACACAAACCACCCCGCGCCCAAGCAACACGAGTTGGATGAGCCGCTGAACCAAACTCGAACTCGCTCCAGGAACGGCGCGGCCAAGTCCAAATCGAGTCCATAGCCACGCCACAAGTCCAGGCATCTAAATCGGACCTTTTTGCGTTTGTCGTTTAGGCCGTTGCTGCCACTGGCTTTCAGCAACGTCATGCTCCGGCCGCACGCTTCAGGAGCGCTGCCTCTCACTTGTCCACGCGCGCCGTTCCGAATCCGCAAGACACTGGTAAGCCACCTCATGCGGTATTGACCTGGATCAACGCCGCACCGTCTCCCAAGCTGAGAAAAAGAGTGAGCAGGAACTTCCAAGGTTATAGCCTTCAGTCTTGTATGAATACGAAATCGTGGTTCGAGGCTGAACAACCACTTCGCCTCGCTTTGGTTCTGAGTTCGCTGATGGTGATGCTCGGTTCAGTTGTCACCACCGCGGCCCCGCAGAAAATTGCGGTGGTCACGGACAACACGGTCGCCCGACCTGTGCAACACGGATTGGACAAGCTCAAGCAGGCGCTGCGACAGAAAGGAATTTCGACATCCGAGACCACTTCGTTTGCCAAGGCGGATAGTGATCTGATCGTGGTGGCCGGCTTCACTTCCGGCAGCGGGGACGCCGCTCGGCTCGTGATTGATTTGAATCTCCCGCCGGGCTCGAGTCCGGAATCCCTGCTCATCCGGAAGTTCCAACGCAATGGCAGAAGCATCGTGTTAGTTGCGGGTACCGACGCGCGAGGGTTGATGTATGCCTTGCTTGATGTCGCGGAGCGCGTGGGCTGGGCCAAACGCGCCGAGCAACCATTCGAAGCGGTCAGCGACATGGACGAACGCCCATTCACACGGGAGCGGGCGCTCTCTCTTTACACCTTCAATCGTGCTTATTGGGAAAGCCGATTTTACGATGAAACTTATTGGTCCCGGTACCTCGATGTGCTTGCTCAAAACCGTTTTTCGTCGTTGGTCCTTATATTCGGCTATGAGAATGGCGGGTTCCTCGCTCCATGTTATCCCTATTTCTTCGACATCGAGCGATTTCCGGATGTACGCATGGTGGGGATCACCCCGGAGCAGCAGCAGCGCAACCTGGCCGCTTTGAATCGCCTCATCCAAATGGCGCATGATCGCGGGCTAAAATTCAAGGTTGGCATTTGGGACCACATCTACCGTGGAGGGGTGCAGGGGGGCGGCATTCCCGGCGCGGACGACGCCACGAAGAAGCCCGTCCCCGGGCTGGTCTGGGGCGTCACTGGCGACAACCTCGTTTCTTATACCAAAGCGGCTTTGGCCGAATTTGTCCGGCGAGTGCCCGATTTGGACGGCATTCAATTTCGGATGCACGATGAATCCGGTTTGAAGCGCAACGAGCAGGAACGATTCTGGAAGGACGTTTTTGAAATGATGAAAGTTCAAGCGCCGAACTTGCATCTTGATTTGCGGGCCAAGGGACTGCCCGATTCGGTGATTCAAAGCGCATTGGATGTGGGGGTGCCGTTCCGGATCACAACCAAATTCTGGATGGAGCAGATGGGGCTGCCGTTTCATCCCACGCACATCAACAAACAGAATCAATTCGACCGCCGCCATTCCTATGCGGACATGCTCCGCCACCCACAGCGCTACAAAATGCATTGGCGGCTTTGGAACGGCGGCACTGCGCGCGTGTTGCTTTGGGCTGATCCGGAATACGCCCGGCGTTTTGCGGAAAGTTCGCTGCTTTACGATGGCGACGGATACGAAGTCAATGAACCCCTCTGCACGAAAATGGAAGCGCAGCCGCATGACGCCGAGCCCTTTTCTCTGCTCGCACCTTCGCGACGCTATTACGATTACGAATTCGAACGCTACTGGCACTTTTTCCAGGTCTTTGGCCGGCTCGGTTACAACCCGAATACCCCGCCCCAACTGTGGCAAAAGGAATTTGAACGACGGTTTGGTCCGGAAGCCGCACCGTTTCTCGAAAACGGATTGCACCGGGCAAGCAAAGTTCTCCCACGAATCGTGGCTTCCTGTTATCCATACGGGGCTTTTCCAATGACGCGCGGTTGGGCGGAGAAACAACGGCTCGGTGATTTACCCGCCTACGCTCGCGCCGAGGGCAGCGATCTCGAACAATTCGCCAACTTTGACGAGGAAGCGCAACTTCTGATCGAAGGCGGCGAGACCGCGAAGATCCGCCCGCCCGCGAACAGCCGGTGGTTCACACAAATCGCCGCAGACATTCATCAGCAAATCGCAGAAGCAGAAAAGCGCGTCGGTGACCGACGAAACCGGGAGTTTGATTCCACCATCACCGACCTGAAAATCCTGGCTCAACTCGCCCTTTACCATTCACACCGGATTCCCGCCGCCGTCAGCTATCGGTTGTTCGAACGGACGAAGGAACTGCAGACGCTCGACGAGGCCATCAATTACGAACGGAACGCCATCGAGGCCTGGCGGCAGCTCGTGGACGCGGCAGGTGACTTCTACACCAGTGATCTCATGATGGGCGTTCGCGGCGCGAATCTTTGCGGCCACTGGAAAGATGAATTGATCGCGCTCGAAAAGGGGCTGACGTTTTTGGAACAACAGCGCACTGGCTCAAATATTGTCAGAAAAGGCACCGTGCGATATCGGCCGGCTCGAACAACGGGTGATCATGCAGCGCCGGCCGTGATCCACGCTCCAGTCACGCTCCATCCGGTCAACCAGGCGTTGACAATCTCCGCCGAGGTCCGAGATCAGTCCGGGGTCAAATGGGTTCGCCTCCGCTACCGCAGTGTCAATCAACACCAGGACTATCGCACCGAACCGATGCTCTCCAATCGTTCCGCAGGGTCATATTCGGCCGTCATTCCAGCGGAGCACATCGCCGCCGCTTGGGACCTGATGTATTTCATTGAGGTCATGGACAACGAGGGCAACGGTGGGATTCATCCCGATTTGAACAAGCAAACACCTTACATCATCGTAAAACTGCGGCGTTGATCCACGCGCAGCCAACATTCCGCTCGGATTGGAGGCGCCGGACTCCACGCAATTTTCAAACAGGCTCTTATTAGGCGCCGTTTGTCAGGGGTCAGGGCAGACCCTCACCTCACGTCAGCGGAGCGGTCACTGAATGCGCACATTCAGTGTGGCAAACAACGCGTGCCCAGTGTAATCGTTCGCGCCGGCGGAAGAGGGTTCGTCGTATTGGAAGAATCCGTATTGCAAGCTGCTGGAAATGTTCTTCCGGATTTGCCGCGTTAATCCAGCCAATAACCCATGGCGCGTGTACTCGATGCCCACCGGCAATCCCGCCGCTTCATTACGCTGCCGAAAATCGGCCATCGAATAGGCATACGAAGTTTGCAGGCTGGTCGAGCCGTTCACTTGAAACGTCAAGCTCGGCAGAAAGGTCAAAACGTCGCCGTCATAAGGCACAATACTCAAATCATTGTTCACGCCCGTGCGAATGCGCGATTGGCTCCACGAAAAAGTTCCCGAGAGAAAAATTCGCCGCCAGGGCGATCCGGTCACCATGAAACTGTAAGTGTGCGCATCGTAATTCCCCGCCAGAATTTCGCTCTGCGCGAAATTCCGAGTCACAATCATAAACGTAGCGGGATCGAATTCCTCCAGCGCATACGCGGGTGTTTCGGTGGTGTAATCGGTGGAAGTGTATTGATACTTCAAGGTCGTTTTCAACCAGCTCACCAGCTTCAACACCAGCCGGAGCTCGGCTTCGTGCGTGCGCATTTGCCGCGCCAGAATAAAGGCCGGATAACCCAGCGAGCTGATCCCAAAATCCGCGTCCCGCACCTGATTGTACTCCGTGGATGAATCAATGAACTTATACGCTGAAGTCAGCGAAGCCCGATGCCAGGGCGAGATGGTCAATCCGCCGCGGAATTCTTTCCAATCGACCGTCGAATCCGTCTCCCGCAAAAAATCGTGGTCGCCACCGCTCCCATTTCGGCCATTGATGGCATTCAGTTCGTAATGATCATAGCCTTCCTGTCGCAAGCGGCCTTCGAGTGAAACGACCGTGTAAGGAATGGAAGTCAACCGGAGACCGAGGTGCTCTTCGACCGATCCTTTGTCAATGCTCGATGCGAAATCCAACCGGCCGGGTACATAATTGGTCTGGAACATTCCGCCGCCCAGATCGACCACCATCTCGGCGAGGTAAAGCGGTGTGGTTCCCGAGCCGAGGCCATCCTGCCGCGTCCATTCCGCTTGCAAACCGGTGCTGAAGGCCAGTCCTTCCCACGGCCCGAGCTGGGCATTGGCATTAAACACATGCGAATCCTGGTCGAGCAAGATCAGGCTGCTGAACTCGCCCGGCGTGGGCAATACGGTCGGATCCGAAACAATGAATGATTCCTGATTGAACCCGGCATCTCCTTCAAGCGCCGAGTAAAGATAACCTCCCGAAAGGAAGAGCCAATCCTGCACCTGCTTTTCCAGTCGAAGCGTGTTGGCCGCTTGAAAGTGATCGTAACTGTCCCGGTTGCGCTGGCCGCTGTCCGGGATGAACCAGCCGTGATAGGTCCGC
>JBFMDG010000269.1:0-9084 GCA_040754135.1 Verrucomicrobiota bacterium | reverse complement strand
GCGTGTTCAGCGAAACGACTTCCACCAACGACGTGGTGGAAAAGCTGGCCCGCGATGGTGTGAAGGAAGGGGTCGTCGTCTTCGCCGAGTGCCAGACGAAAGGGCGCGGCCGGCTGGGGCGGAAGTGGGCCTCGCCGCGAGGCAAAGGGCTTTGGTTTTCGGTGTTGCTGCGGCCGAATCTGCGACCGCAAGCGGCCACGCAATTGACGATTGCGGCCGCGACCGCACTGGTGCGCGCCATTCGGTCACAAACACCGCTGCATCCGGAAATCAAATGGCCGAACGACATTCTGATTCACGGCAAAAAAGTCGCCGGGGTCCTCACCGAACTCAGCGCTGAACTGGATCAAATCAAGCATCTCATCCTGGGCATTGGAGTGGATGTGAATCTGAATGCATCGGATCTTCCACCGGATGTGCGGAAGACGGCCACTTCGTTGCGCATGGAAACTGGAACTGCGGTGGACCGATCGGAACTTGCCGCCTCGATTTTGCGCGAATTGGATCATGATTACGCGCGCATTGCCGCCGGGAAATTCGAGGAAGTCGCGGACGAATGGGAGGAGCGCTGCACGACCGTGGGCCACAATGTGGTCATTCGTATGGGAGACCGCAAAATTCAAGGGCGAGCCGAATCGCTGAACGCCGAAGGCGCTCTCCTCATTCGCACCCAGCATGGTCATCTCGAACAAATCATTGGCGGAGATGTGACGCTCGAGAAATGAATTGCTTCCGATTCATCCAGTTGAGCGAAAAAGCGCGGGCACTGGCCAAACAAGCGAGAGCCAAGTCGGGCATTGATCGTGAATCAAAAGGCTGGGTGAATGGATCGAGCTCGACCCGCGCATGATCCTTCTCCTCGACATCGGAAATACGAACTCCCATCTCGGACTTGCGGGGGAAAAGCGCGTCCTGAAGCAAGCGGACATTCCCACAAGTGCGTGGGTCAATGGTCGTGCCAATGTCCTCGTGAAACAATTCATCGGCCGCCACTTGATCCATGGGGCGGCGCTTTGCAGCGTTGTCCCTCGCGCCACGCCGCTCGTGCAACAATGGATGCGCGCAGCTCTGCAACAGCCGGCCTTGGAACTCACCCCCGAGACCTTGCGCGGCGTCGGCATCCGTTATCCCAAACCGAAAACGATCGGGCCCGACCGGCTCGCCAATGCCGTCGCTGTGAAGCATCATTTCGGCGCGCCCTCAGTGGTCGTCGATTTCGGCACGGCGGTCACTTTCGACGTGGTCGATCGCGCGGGCAATTACGCCGGAGGCATTATTGCGCCCGGGCTCTCCGCCATGACCGATTATCTGCATGACAAAACCGCGTTGCTGCCGCGCATTCGAATCCGCGAGACCGCGGCTGTGATTGGCAAAAGCACCGAAGAAGCAATGCTCATCGGCGCCGTTCACGGGTACCGCGGGCTGATTCGGGAATTGATCCTGGAACTGAAAAAGGAATTGAACGTGCGCCGGCTCCCGGTGGTGGCCACTGGAGGTTACGCAAAACTGTTGTCCTCGCGTCTGCCGGAAATCACCGCTGTCGATCCGCTTTTAACCCTCGAGGGGTTGCGCTTGATCTGGGAAAGCCATCACGCCGCTCGGAGCGAAGGAGAAATTTCGTGGATCTCCGCGCCATCGCGCCGTCGTCCTTGAATTGACTCGCCGTTTGTTGAGCCGCTATAACCAAGCCCATGCTCGACGCGTTGATCCAAGGGCTTGCTTTGCCTGCGCGGGGGAAACTGATCCCGATTCTTTTTCTGGTTGGCCTCACAGTCACGCCCGACTCCTCCGCTGCCGCCACGATTGAGGGGACCGTCAAACTTTCCGTGCGCGCCGGTTCGGCTGCATCCGCGGCCCGCTATCAGGCGCGCGGTGCGGAAGCGACAGCCGCAGCCGCGCCGGTCCCGGCCGTGGTTTATCTCGAAGGCAATTTCCCCGCTCGAACCACCAATGCCGCTCCCGTTGCGCGGCTCAGCCAAAAGAACCTGCAGTTCATTCCCCGCGTGCTCGCCATTCAGAAAGGCACGCGCGTCGAGTTTCCCAATGAAGATGACGAGTATCACAATGTCCTCTCCTATTCCAAAGCGAAGGAATTCGATCTCGGACGCTATCGCAAAGACGAAAAACCACCGGCCGTGCTTTTCGATAAACCCGGTGTCGTCGAACTCGATTGTGAAATCCACTCGCATATGCGCGGCACGATCGTGGTGCTCGATTCTCCGCATTTCACCGTCACCGATGTAGAAGGAAAATTTCGCCTGACCAATCTGCCGGCGGGAAAGTTCACGTTGAAAGCCCGTCTCGATGCCAAAACCACTTTCAGCCAGGAGGTGGAACTGACCGATGGCACCACGATTGCGGTCCATCTTCCCGCACCTGCACCCTGATCGCGGCATGCACTTTACCTTTCGCGCCAAACTGCTGCTCGCCATGATGGCGGTAGTTTTGGGCGTCACGGTGGCGACCCTCTTCGTCACGCAGAGTCGCGTCGAAACCACGTACAATCAGTTGTTTGAAGAACAGTTCCGGGAGCAAATTGGACATTTCACGGAAATCCAGGAAACGCGTCTGGCGGCCATTACCAGCCGCTGCCTTTCCTTTGCGCGGTCGGTGCGCTTTCGCGGATTGATGCGGCGCTTCATGGCGGATCTGGAAGCCAAAGCTCCTGACCTCGAAGAAACGATCAACAAGCTCTATCTCACGACCGAGGATGAATTGCGCGATCTCCAGAGCACGGCCTTCGGGCGGACCAATCGCGTTTTCCAACGCGCGGCTCTGATCCGCCTACTCAATGCCCGCGGGGAATTAATTCCGCCGCCCAAAGGCGTCGATGTGGGAGCGTCGGCCGGCGCGGCGAGCGCCCGATTGCGCAAACAATTTCAGGAACTCGCGAAAGTGCTCCAGTCCGAAACCGAACAGCAAACCGGTTATCTCGCGCAGACGCTGCCCGATGGCCGCGAGTACCTGCTCGAAGTCGTGCTCACAAAAATCTTCGAACGCGAAGACGATCAAATCGGAGAATTGCTGGGCGCTCTCGTCATTGGTTTCGCCGTGCCCGAATTCATTCCACCCGGAGACACGCCGCCGCGTTCCGCCATGGATGCTTCGGCAATGAAAAGCGGCGTGTGGCTCGACGAGCAGTTTTATTCGAAGTCTTTGTCGGAAGAGAACCGGCAACTTGTGGCAAGCGCGGTGGGCGCTCGAATTCAACAGGCGCAAATGGGTGACTTTCGATTGACGATCCATGGCGCGCCGCATCGCGTGTTTCTGCATCTCCTCAATCCGCAATCCCATTTTCCGAAGGCCTATCAAGTGGGGCTCTACTCATTGGCTCCGAGCCTGGCTGCGCAAAAGGATTTGCGCGCCAAAATTGCCGCTTTCGGCGCTTTGAGTCTCGCGGTGGCATTGCTGCTCAGTCTGCTGCTCGCGCATGGACTTTCTGTTCCCATTCGCGAGTTGGTTCGCGCCACAACGGAAGTAAAACAAGGCAATCTCTCGGTCACCGTTCCCGTTCGCAGCCGGGATGAACTCGGCCATCTGGCCGATTCCTTCAACGAAATGACCGCCGGCCTCGCGCTGAAGGAAAAGTATCGCAGTGTGTTGAACATGGTGGCCGACAAAGCCATTGCCGAGAAACTTATGGCTGGCGGCAAAGTGGAACTAGGCGGTGAAAACCGCGAGGTGAGCGTTCTCTTCTGTGATATCCGCGGGTTCACGGCGCTCACGCAACACATGGCGCCCGATGAAGTGGTCCGCATGTTGAACGATCATTTTACACCGCTGACTCGCGTCGTGTACGAGCATCAAGGGGTGGTGGATAAATTTGTCGGCGACATGATCATGGCATTGTTCGGTGCGCCGGCGGGATCGGTGAAGGACTGCTATAACGCGGTCAGTTGCGCCTTGAGCATGATTCATGAACGGCAATCGCTGAACCAGACTTCAAAGCACAAAATCCAAATCGGCATCGGAGCCGCCACTGGCGAAGCGCTGGCCGGATGCATGGGATCAAGCGATCGCCTCAGTTACACGGTGCTCGGTCCGCGGGTGAATCTCGCTTCGAGATTATGCAGCCAGGCCGGGCGGATGGAATTGGTCATCGACCAAACCACGCGCGAAAAGCTCGGAGATCTTTTGGACGCGCAGCCGTTGCCGGAAATGAAATTGAAAGGGTTCACCGAACCGGTGCAGGCCTTTAAAGTTCTCAAAATACTTCCGCTGCCGCCGTCCGGCGTGCCGGTGGTCAAACAAACCTAAAGGAAGTTCTGAAGCGGAAATGATCGATTCAACGATGAACCCGGCAAATACCAATGAGATGAATACCCGCCCATCTGCAGCGCCTCGTTCCGTTTCATCGATCCCCTCCACGCGCCCTCGAGTTTATCGATGGCTCAGGGTTGCGTTGGTGGGCATCGGCCTTTCGCTTCCGATCCCGTGTTGCGCCCAATCCGATTGGCTGGACAAGCTCGACCAGGCGCTCGCGGTCGAATCGGCCAATGGATTTTTTCGTTCCGATCTGAGCGCGCTGCTCGATTTCGAAGGCTACTACATTGATCAGAATCCGCCCGGATTGCTGTTTCCCGACGACGATTTTTTCTTCAACCCGCGATTGTCGCTGTTTCTCGACACGCGCGTGGGGAAGCGGCTTTATAGCCTGGTGCAAGTGCGTGTGGATCGCGGATTTGATCCCGGCGCCAAACCGGATGGCGATGCGCGGTTCGATGAATATTTTTTGCGCTACACGCCATTCGACGAGCCCGTCATCAATTTTCAGGTTGGCAAATTTGCCACCGTCATTGGCAATTGGATTGCCCGGCATGATTCCTGGAATAATTCCTTCATCACGACTCCGGCGCCCTACGAGAACGTCACCATCATCACCGATCATGCCGTCCCGGTGTCGGTTGAAAACTTCCTCGCGCGAAAGAGTTCGCCGGACAAGAAGCAGACGTGGCTTCCCATCATTTGGGGTCCTTCCTACGCCACTGGCGGATCAGTTTTTGGCTTGATCGACAAATTCGACTACGCGTTCGAACTGAAAAATGCGTCGCTTTCATCGCGACCATACGCCTGGGATGCGGACACGATCGGATGGGAATACCCGACCGTGAGCGGGCGCGTCGGATACAAACCCAATGCCACCTGGAGCGTGGGTGCATCCGGTAGTCACGGGGCGTATTTGCTGCCACCCGCGGAAGCGGCTTTGCCGGCGGGAACCACTCTCGGTTCGTTCATGCAAACCACCGTCGGCACGGACGTGCGCTGGGCCTGGCGCCATTGGCAGGTCTTTGCTGAAGCGTATGCGTCGCGGTTCGAAATGCCTTTTGTCGGGGACGCCGACACGCTCGCTTATTACCTGGAAACGAAATACAAACTGACGCCGCGTTGCTACGTGGCCGCGCGCTGGAACCAGCAATTCTTCGATGAAATTCGCACCGACACCGGAGCGCTTGAACCGTGGGATCGAGATTTGTGGCGCGTGGACACCGCCGTTGGTTATCGTTTCGATCGTCATCTCCAGGCCAAACTGCAATACAGCTACAGCCATCAGAAAGGCTCCCTGCAACAAGGCGAGCAACTTGTCGCCGCGCAGTTGACTTTGAAATTCTGAATTCGGTAACGGCTAAGTCGAGCGGTCAAGCCCATCAAAAGCGCATTTATCCCCGCGGAAGCAATTTGCAGTGATCAATTGCGTTGCCAGCAACGATGGCAAAGCACACGTTTCGGAAAATCATGGGAAGATTTCATCCGGCCGTTTGCGATCAGACCTTCAATGGTTCGTCCTTCTTCCATCGGATTTCCACAGCGGGTTCGGTTCTTAAGGCCATGCGCAACAGATCGAGCAGCGATGCCGGCGCGCCGGCGCGTTCGAGATCAGAAATGGTTTCGCGGCGCAGGTAATAATCGGTGTGTTGAAGCGGTTCACCTTCCAGATGGGCGCGGAGGAATTCGAGTTGTTCCTGCGGGATGCGTCCGAGAAATTCATTGGTCTGCTTGTTGTAGATTTTGATCATGCGTCCTCCTGGCATGCCCCATTCCGTCCGATTCTTGCGGCTGGGAGCCTCGTTAAGCTACGTGAAGCGTTCCGGTGAGACAAGTCGGGTTGTTTTTTCGCGCGATCGAACTACTTTTTAACCGCTTTGTGTGATGGGGTTGAATGGGGGCAACTTGAACATCGCAGAGTCGCTTTCCCGGGATGGCCTTTGTCGTCCTTGGGCAAACCTATGAAACGAGTGCTGTCGAAAGAGTTTTTTAGTTTGCGGCTGAGTTTGTATCTGCTGAGTGTCGCGCTGAGTTTTCAAGTGATTGTTTCGCTCATTGGCGAGTATGGATGGGAAAACGTGGTGCTCGAAGGCCGCTTTCTTGAATGGTTCCAAGTGGCGGTGATCGCCGCCCTCTGGCTGGGATTGCTTCACCTCGCCTGGCGATTTCCATCCGATCAAGGATTGTACTTGTGCCTCGCTGCCCTGACCGGTTTTGCTCTCGTGCGCGAGTTCAACAATTCCGCGCTTTACATGACGCTGCTTCCGCGGAGCTGGATGAAATCCACCGTGGCGGTCCTGATACTGAGCTGGATTGTGACGCGTTATCGCGCGGGGTTGCAGGAATCGGCGCGGCGGCTGGTGCGCCGATCGGCTTTTGTCATGTTCGTGCTGGGCGCATTTCTGGTGTTGGTGTGGGCGCAGGTGCTCGCGCAAAGGGAGCTGTGGAACACGATGTATGATCGTTTGATGGAGGAAACGCTTGAGTTGGCCGGATATTTTCTGCTGCTCGGGGGTGTGTTGGAGGAGCATTGGCGGCTGTTCCACTTTGCCGCGCGCGGCCATGAATCCGGGCGAGAACAATCGAAAGGACTTCGGCCAGCGCGGCAAGCGGTTCACGCGGAGAATTGAATCGAGTGACGGAGGAGGCGTTGGAGATTGCCAAACTCCAGGAGCTCTTTGCACGTCCGAAGCCGCCTTCTGCAAATCGGCCATCGCAAATCAGGGAGGTGCAGAATCGAAGCGCTGCCTCGAGCCGAAACAAAACTTTGCGCCGCCTTCAAATTGATTTGCATTTGCCGAGCGCTCCAGTTTTTCATCCCGCCGTGTCTCGTTCGCGCGTATTTCTAAAATATTGGCTGCCTGTGCTGCTCTGGATGGCTTTGATATTTACGGCTTCAACCGATGCCCTCTCGAGCAACAAAACTTCCCGGTTTATCGGACCGGTATTGCTTTGGCTCAAACCGGATCTCGAGCCTGAAACCGTCGAACGCATCGTGTTCATCGTTCGCAAAACCGCCCACGTGGCCGAGTATGGCATTCTCAGCATCCTGGCCTGGCGGGCGTTTTGGCAGCCGGTGCGCGGCGATCAACGTTCGTGGCAATGGAAGCCTGCCTTGCGCGCGCTCGCGCTCGCGGTCTGCTATGCCGCCACCGATGAATGGCATCAGACCTTTACCGCCAACCGATGGGGAACGGTTGCCGACGTTTTGCTCGACAGCGCGGGAGCGCTTGCCGGGATTATCTTCCTCTGGCTTTGCTGGAATTGGCGCGCTAAGCTCCACACCGGTTCCGAATCTGGCGCTTAAACGCCGGAGGCATCCGGTCTTTCCTTCCTCGCCGTTTTTCGAAGGGACATGGGGCATCGGCAATTCCGCGGGACTGGTCTGCAAGGACGGTGATGAAACGGCCGCTCGTCATGGTGGCGATGATTTACGTCAGTGGCGTGTTTCTGGCGGATCGATTTGCTTTGCCTCTGGTCGCATCGTTTGCCGTGAGTTTCATCGCGGGCGTGATGGCTTTAGTCAGCGTCCGCCAGCGAAAGTGGTTGCTTCCAATTTTTATACTGTTGTTCGGCTGCTTCAACTTCACCGTTCGGACGCAGGTTCTCTCTCCCTTTGACCTTCGCTCGATGGCTCCACGCGATCCGGCTTTTGTGCGCGTCGAAGGCCGGCTCCGCGAGACGCCGGTTCTCCGCGTTTATGAGCGCCAGGGAAAATCACAAATTCGAAGCATGGCGCGCCTGCAGGTCAATGGCATCCATTTGCCTACGGGATGGCAGGAAGCTTTTGGTGAATTGGCAATCAGCACGCATGGCGAATTGCCATCCGATTTTTGCCTGGGAGCGCGGGTGGAAATCTCCGGCGTATTAAAGCAGCCCATGGGTCCGCTCGCCGAGGGGTTGTTCGATTACCGAACTTATTTGCGGCGGCAGGGAATTTTTTTTCAACTCGAAGTCTCGAGCCCGTCGGATTGGCAATTAATTTCCACAAGTAAAAGTCTCCCGCTGAGCAGTCGATTTGGCGCATGGGCGCAACGCACGTTGGCGCGTGGCTTGCCGGAAGTGGACGATTCACTGCGCTTGTTATGGGCCATGGTTCTCGGTTGGAAAACCGCTCTCACGGATGAAGTCTCCGAACCTTTCATGCGCACGGGCACGCTGCATATCTTTGCCATCAGCGGACTGCACATCGCGTTGATTGCGGGAATCCTGGTGGCGCTGCTGCGCGTGGCTCAATGCCCGCGGGCGGTTTGCGGAATCGTGCTCATTCCCTTGCTTTGGTTTTACACGGCAGCAACAGGCTGGCAGCCATCGGCCATTCGCTCGACGATCATGATGAGCATCATCATCGCCGGATGGTCGTTGCGCCGCCCATCTGATCTGGTGAATTCGCTAGCGGCGGCGGCATTGCTGATTCTCATTTGGGATCCGCAACAGCTGTTTCAAGCCGGGTTTCAACTTTCATTTTTCGTTGTTCTGAGCATCGCGCTATTCAGTCCGCATTTGCTTCAATATTGGCAGCGCCTGATTCGCACCGATCCGTTTTTGCCTGCAGAACTGTTGCCGCGCTGGCGGCGGTGGTTGAATGACCCATTGCATTACCTGGGCAAAAGCCTGGCCACTTCCATTGCTGCCTGGCTCGGTTCGCTGCCGCTGATTGCGCATTATTTTCACCTCGTCACGCCTGTCAGTCTGCTCGTGAACCTGATCATTGTGCCGCTCAGCGGATTGGCCTTGATGAGCAGTCTCGGCGCGTTGGTTTGCGGAGATTGGTTCCCGTGGTGCACGGAGCGCTTCAATCATTGCAGTTGGTTCTTGATG
>JBFMDG010000268.1:0-9085 GCA_040754135.1 Verrucomicrobiota bacterium | reverse complement strand
CACGTCAGGCTGCTACGGCAAATAGGGTCCGCGTAGCATCGAATGTGAGTTCGATCACTTGTTTCTGGTCGAGGCGTTCCTTGGCAATCGGCGACGTGCTTGCCAGATCGAACTGAAAGCCTGCGCCATTATTCGCGTGGGAATGCGAAAGGCGATCGTTTGGCTTGCGCGCAGAAAAAATTAGAGCCGACTCACGTCAGGCTGCTACGGCAAATAGGGTCCGCGTAGCATCGAATGTGAGTTCGATCACTTGTTTCTGGTCGAGGCGTTCCTTGGCAATCGGCGACGTGCTTGCCAGATCGAACTGAAAGCCTGCGCCGTTATTCGCGTGGGAATGCGAAAGGCATCGTTTGGCTTGCGCGCAGAAAAAGCGCGAGCCGACTCACGTCAGGCTGCTACGGCAAATAGGGGTCCGCGTAGCATCGAATGTGAGTTCGATCACTTGTTCCTGGTCGAGGCGTTCCTTGGCAATCGGTGGCGCGCTTGCCAGATCGAACTGAAAGCCAGCGCCGTTATTCGCGTGGGAATGCGCGTGCGCAAATGGTTGGCTTGCGCGCAGAAAAAATGAGAGCCGACTCACGTTAGGCTGCTACGGAATGGGGTTCGCGTAGCATCGAATGTGAGTTCGATCACTTGTTCCTGGTCGAGGCGTCCCTTGGCAATCGGTGGCGCGCTTGCCAGATCGAACTGAAAGCCTGCGCCGTTATTCGCGTGGGAATGCGAAAGGCGATCGGTTGGCTTGCGCGCTGAAAAAGCGAGAGCCGACTCACGTCAGGCTGCTACGGCAAATAGGGTCTGCGTAGCATCGAATGTGAGTTCGATCATTTGTTTCTGGTCGAGGCGTTCCTTGGCAATCGGTGGCGCGCTTGCCAGATCGAACTGAAAGCCTGCGCCATTATTCGCCTGGGAATGCGAAAGGCATCGTTTGGCTTGCGCGCAGAAAAAGCGAGAGCCGACTCACGTCAGGCTGCTACGGCAAATAGGGGTCCGCGTAGCATCGAATGTGAGTTCGATCACTTGTTTCTGGTCGAGGCGTCCCTTGGCAATCGGTGGCGCGCTTGCCAGATCGAACTGAAAGCCTGCGCCGTTATTCGCGTGGGAATGCGAGTGCGTAAAAGCCTGGCTTGCGCGCAGAAAAGGTTAGAGCCGACTCACGTCAGGCTGCTACGGAATGGGGTCTGCGTAGCATCGAATGTGAGTTCGATCACTTGTTCCTGGTCAAAGCGTTCCTTGGCAATCGGTGGCGCGCTTACCAGATCGCGAACTGAAAGCCAGCGCCGTTATTCGCGTGGGAATGCGAGTGCGTGAAAGGCTGGCATGCGCGCAGAAAAAATGAGAGCCGACTCACGTCAGGCTGCTACGGCAAATAGGGTCTGCGTAGCATCGAATGTGAGTTCGATCACTTGTTCCTGGTCGAAGCGCGCTGGACCATCCGGCACGGGCGCGTCCCGATCTCAAATCGCGAAAGCACCCTTGACGCGTGGGAATCCACTCGGGGCCTGGGCTCATCTTCGGCTCAGAAAAAGTGAGAGCCGACTCACGTCATGCTGCTACGGGAAAATGGGGATGTAGCCGACTCCCGTCAGGCTGCTACAAGGAGCGGCATTAGGCCGCGGTTTCCGGTTTCTTCCAGGTACGCTTTGGGGCTTTGGTGATGAGACCCTTTTTGATGGCGCTGGCGGAGACACGGATGAAGCGGACTTCGCCATTGATAACGGCTTTGACGCGCTGAAGATTGGGGAGAAAGCGCCGCTTGGTGATGGCGGTGACGTGCGTGCCGATGCCACCCTGTTTTTTCGCTTTGCCGCTGCGCCAAATGCGGCTGCCTTTGATCGGGCCTTTACCGGTTAATTCACAAATTCGAGCCATAAAATTCGCTTTCCAAAGTTAAGGAGCGTAAAAAGTAGCCAGTTCCGTCCATCATGCAAGCACTTTTCTCAGCACTTTTCTCGAACTCCGCGCTCCTTCCGGCAGGTCGCGAGCGCTCGCGTTTTCCCGCCTTTTTCGGCTTTCGAAGCGGATCGGATTTGGGTTAGTGGCCAGATTTCCGATCGGCCATCAATCCATGATGACGATCATCACGCGAAATCCAATGGCTTCTTTTTGGCCGATAACGCGGAAATGAGGCTCGGGCGGCTCGAAGGTGTGGTAAGAGATTTCTCCGAACCGTCCGCCCCCAAGGAGCATCCATGTGTTTGGGGTGGGGCTGGGCAGCCCCGCGAATTGGAAGTAATCCTGACTCCACTCCCAAACATTTCCTTCCATATCATAAATCCCGAATTGATTCGGCTGGCCCGAGGCGACCGGCTTTACAAACGAACGCGGATCAAATCCTTCCTCGCGGTATTTGTTCCGGTAATGGTCGCTGTTCCACTCATCGAACTTGGGGTAAATCCCTCTTAAGACCGGTTGTTTCATGCCCGCCTCCTTGGCCAGTTCCATCCAGGAACCCGACCATGGTAATTCGGCGTCAAACCTCCCCAGTTTGTTCAAACGGCTCGTGAGCCAAGTGGTAAATTCGTGGGCCGTGCCTCGATCAATTCCCACCACGGGATCGACAGGACTTTGGTGGTAACCAGGGTTCTTCCAAAACTCACCAGCACTCCGGTGGCCCCGGCCTTCTTCCTGTACGAATCGGGCAAAGTCCATCACCCGCGTTTCCCAAATGCTCCAGTAAATTCCGCTGCGGCCCACGAAACGCATTCCCATCGGAGTGGTGAATTTGTCTCCTGGCAATGCATCCCACACCGGATCCACCCGTCGATGCAACGCTTCCACGTCGCCAGTCCATCGCTGGTAAATCGAGGCCGCCTCGTCCAGGCTCGCGATCGCCAGATCATACTGATCCGCCTGGCGAGCGCGCGTGGCTCGCTCGAACAGGCCTTCGGGATCGGCTAAGAAAGACAAGTCGGGCGGACCGATCACCGGGAAGAGTGCGGTCCAGGAGTTTTTCGCTTCCTGAAATTGTGCCAGCCGCGACTCATAGGATTGAATCAGAATGGCCGTTGCCCTGGCGTTGAATTCTTGCATTCGCGCCAACGCCTGCGCCGAATCTTTGCGGGCGAGTGATTCCAATGCTTGCTGGCGCAGCCATTGCAACGCATCCCGCGGCACAGGATCAACTCCATCGCCAGCTGAGCTTGCGCCTTTCCGTTGAACGAGGCTGCGCCAATGCCGATCCGCCAAATCGCGTTGCTGAAAAAGTTGCTCGGTCAGCGGCAAAGTTTCCTCAGCGATTTGCAGTTCGATAAGCAATCGGCTCAAGAGCGTGTCGAAATCCGATCTGTCCTCGTTCTGCAGCGTCGATTGGCAAAGGACGAGCATTTCATCAAGTACCGGCAAACTCCTTTGCGGTGAAACCTGAACTTCGAGCCATTGCCAGGTGGCGCGCGCATTGGCCACCTCATTCGAGAGGGTGATCAATTTGCTGAAATGCTCCGGTGTCCGTTCTCCGGCATTCCAAAGCCGGTTTTCTATGGCCAGTTGGCGATCGAGAAACTGCAAAGTGGCTTCGCGCTCTTTGATCCATTGATTCAATCGGGCAACGCGCTCTTCGGCAGCGCCCAGCCGGGTCCAGGCGGCTCGCATCTCCCGCTGCTGGACCTGGAGATGGTCGCGCCAATGCTGCGCCAGTTTCCAGGCCAACGCCGTCGTCAAGACCGCCAGCGCGCCGGCCTGCGCCAGGCGAATGAAGCGAGGATGCTGGCGCATCCAGACGCGCAGCGCGTTGCGTTCGGCCAGACCCGCAACCAGTTCGCTTTGAAACGCGCTGATCGATTCAAAGCGTGCCAATGGTTTGTTTGACAAGGCGCGATCCACCGCGCGGCAAAATCGCTCCGGCAAATCAGGACGGCTCTCCTCCAATGGACGCGCCATGCCCAGGGGCAACTCGCCAATGAGCATTTCATAGAGGATTACGGCCAGCGAGAATTGGTCGGCGCGCGGATCGATGTCGCGTCCGCCCGTCAATTGTTCCGGAGCCATGTAGTAAGGAGTGCCGGCCTGCCATTGGGTCATGGATCGCCGGAATCGCTCTCCATCCTGGTGCTCGAGCAAACGAGCCACTCCGAAATCCATGATTTTGATCTCACCGGATTGGGTGATGCCAATGTTCTCCGGCTTGATGTCGCGGTGGATTGTGAACTCGTGCGTGTGGGCGAGCGCCTGGCATACTGCCTTTGCCACGCGCGAGACAAAATCGAAAGGCAAGGGCGAGCGTGATGCCTGGGATTCGAGCATCACCTGACGCAACGTCCGGCCATCGAGGAGTTCCATTTCGAGAAAATACGATTCTTCGTGCCGATGAACTTCGTAAATGCGCAACACCCCGGGATGATTCAGCGTGGCGGAGATCCGCGCCTCCTGCAGGAATTGTTTGACGGCCCGTGGATCTTGTAGCAAAGCCGGGCTGAGGAATTTCAGCGCCACGTCGATTTGCCGCACCTCATCACGGGCCTCATAGACAACCCCCATTCCTCCGCGGCCGATCAAGCGCTTGATTACGAAACGACCGTTCAAAAGTCGATCGCCCGGTTGCAAAAGACCGAGCGTATCTTCCCAAAGAATAGGCGATTCGACGCCCTTGAATTCCTGGCGCCGGCTCGTTCTTCGTCCTGGAACAATCCAGACTGATTCATCACTGAAACGGGAACCGCCTTTCATACGATTGCGCTGACGAATGGTCGCCACAGCGAAGAACTCAAAATGAACACGAGGCTCGGCAACATCGGTTGGTTTATTTATTTTCCTGGGTCACGTCGCGAGTTTGTTGATTCTGCATCGACCATTGATTCGGTGAGTTCGAGTCAGAAAGCACACAACGAAAACCAATCTCCAGGTTATCAAAGTGAATGATCATGCGGTAAGTGGAGCGCATATGTTCCAAGCTCATCGTTCGCCAACCGCCGCCTCGAATGACTCTGGGCAATTCCGGATCCCAATCTTTAGTCCATCCGTCCGTGACCATTTCCCAGACGTTGCCGCCGAGATCATAAATCCCAAAAGCATTGGGCGGGAAACTCGCCACCGGCGCGGTGCTATGAAATGGGTCCATCGGCACATTCGGTCCGGCGGGGGCAAACAGGTTTTCCTTGGTGGCATTCAACCAGGTGTGGTAATTGCCGGACGTGGTCGTGCGTCGCGGTTCTGTTCCCCAAGGGAAATGATCCCAAACGAGCAAGGATCTTTCGGCGAACGAATCACCGGGTTCCTCGGGCAATCCCACCATTCGGCTCCATTCGACGTCGGTGGGGAGACGATACCTTTGGGTTGGCGAGAGGATTCCAAGGGCCTGTTCGCGTTCGGTCAGCCATTCGCAAAAACGAAGGGCATCAATGCGCGTCACGCTGACTACGGGATGAGTCGGCCCGCCGGCCTTCCCTTCCCGAACCCACATGAAGCGGTGATCGGCGCCGGTTTCCTTTCCAAAACGGGCAAAGTCCATGACGCGTGTTTCCCAGATTGAAACCCGGAGGCCATCGACGTCCACAAAGCGCATGCCCAAACTGTTTTGCCAAACGCCTTTTTCGGCGGGCGGGACAAGCGCGAGTTCGGCACTCCACGACTCGAACTCGGCCTGGATTTCTTCCAATTGGTTGAACGAATCGGCCCACAAACCGTCACGCTGCAGTTGCTCGGAATCCAGCAGTCGCTGGGTCAAATTCGAAGCCGGTTCGAGGTAGCTCAGTCCGAACTGGCGCAATTGATCCGTCCATCGCTGCTGCGCTGTTTCCGCGGCCGCGCGCTTTTGTTTCCATGTTGTTTCCCACCATTGATGCAAAGCGCGGTGCAGAGCGGCGGCACTCGTCGAGGCATCGCTAAATCGGCCCCGCTGTATGCGCGCGGTCACTTCATCGCGTTGCGCCCGCCAGCGCGTGACATCGCTTTGAGTGCGCTCGATTTGTTCGAGCAACCGGTCGGCCGATTGCAATTGCTGAAGGGCATTGGCAGCGGATTGGGCGCGTTGGAATCGCGTTTGAAGTTCCTGCCGCGCGCGACTCAAGGCGCGTTGCTTTTGCCATAAGCTGAGGGTGGAATTGTCCGACAGCAGAACCTCGCGCAGCACCGGCCAATCATGACTGGGAGCGAACTCGCGCGCCAACGCCTCTTTCCATTCCGGATCGGCCAAGCCATCCTGAAATAAATCGAGCCGTTGGTTGTCCCATTGCTGCCACTCGCCACGGAGGCGCGCGAGATCCACCTTCAATTCATGATGGCTTTGGCGTTGCAGATAAAAAGCGGAACTGCCCCAAATCAGCGCCAACACCAACGCGCAGGCCGCAACCGTCAACCCGATGCGGGATTTCATTTTCGGGTGCCCGATCCATCGCCACATCGGCGCTTGCAGGGACGCATTCTTCAAAGCCGACAAGCATTGCACGAGTTGTTCCGGATCGAGAAACCGCTCTTCAGGCTTCGGCCGCAGCAATCGCGACAAGACCGCTCGATGCGCCGATGGAATGACCCCAGGTTGCGTGCCAGACAGGATGCGCGTTTGTCCCGATTGCCCCGTCAACATTTCGAGCCAGATCAAGCCGAGCGCATATTGATCGCCGGTTCCGGCAATTTCCAACGGGTCCTCGTAATATTCGGGAGGCAGATAGGAGCCGGTTTGCAAAACGGCCGCGCTGGACCTGAGCTGTTCCGCGGAGAGAAACCGGTTCAAGGCAAAATCGGAAATGCGCACCTGGCCATGATTCAAAATCCAAATGTTTTCCGGCTTCAACCCGCCATGCGCGGTCCAGGCCGAACCATAAGCCAGCGTTTGAGCGACTTCGAAGATAATGCGCAGGGCGTCACCCTCGGGCCATCGTTCCCCGCGCGCACTGAGCTCATCCAGAATGTTCCGCAAACTTTTACCCGCCATAAACTCCATGCTGAGAAAAACCGAGCCATTCCATTCATTGAAATCATAGGTGCGCGCAATGTTCGGATGCGCCAGTTGCGTCAACGTGCGCAAGATCGGAATCATCCGGCTGAACCCGCCCGCTTCCTCCACAAGCTCAGCATGGAAAATTTTGATTGCGACGCGTTCGCGCCGAATGGTGTCTTCGGCCAGATAAACGCGCCCGATGGGGCCTTCACCCAACTCGCGTTCCAGCCGGAACCGGTCCGCGAACAAGCTGTGTGTTTCAATCGGCATCTTTTCTTTGGCTTTTTGACCTGGCCTCGCGCGCTTTTTGGGCGGCAGCGGCGATGCACCAGCGAATGGCATCATTTCGCCATCCTCCAGCCTGAGGCGGCATGACTGGCCGCCAGGTAAATGTGGAGGGCTTTCATACGGGCCGTCTCAGGCAGTGCATGAATGAACATGTGCAACTCGATCAACTCGCAGCGACGTTCAATCGCTTCACAAAATGCCCCGGCCCATTTTTCAATCGGCTGGCCGTCGCATCTTTCAATCTCCGACTGAAGTTGGGTTAAATCGGGCAGCCCTGCGCTCAGCTTTTCCGCGAGGCATTCAGCGTTCGCTTCGTGAAGTTGCATTTCCTCTTGTTTCAGCCGCGCCAATGCCGAGGCCAATGCGGTTGCGTGAATCGAATTCGTCAGAGGCCGCAATTGCGCCGACACGATTTGCTGGCGCCACTCTGCCAATCGCGCCTGGATCGCTTCGATGATTGCGGTGCGCGATTCCATCTGACGCGTTTCGCGCTTGGCTGAGGCTCCCATGGGAATGGATTCGAGCTCGAAACGCTCCCCCAGTTTTTCCAGGTCCCAGATGCGAAAGAAATCCTGTCCTTGATGCTCTGAAATCCGGCGATCGTTTAAATAATAGTGCTTCGGTTGGATGAGGGGACCGATATTGATCACCGAACTGGCTACGCGGCTTCGTGAATCCATGAAACGCCGAAAAGTTTCGACGTTGAGCCCCTGGTCCCAACTTTGGCCTCGAAAATAACCGATGATCTCGTAGCGCAACCGGCTTTCCACGTCATGGCCTGGAACCATTCCAATCGAGGCCGACAGTTTGGGGTCGAGATAAAAGACCTCACCACGCACGCGATTCGTGCCTAACCCCAGCAGCTCCGCCAACCGATATTCGGGAGGAAATAGCCGCGACAAAAAAGAGGCAGGAATATTTTTTGTAAGCGTCAGAGTGCCGCCGCTGGTCGTCGTTTCGTCACCCGCAATAATCCATTTCGAATTCGAATCCTGCTTCAGGCTGGGTTTGGGCAATTCCTGTTGTTGAAAGAAAATCCTGGCCGGTAGCGACGGAAAAAATCCGGTTTCCTGAAGCGGTCCCGCGGCCGGATCGATCGTAATTCCGTCCATGGGCAAGCGTACTGAAGACAAGCATTGCGCCTGTTGCATCTCTCCGGCGGAAGCCGCTGCTTGCAACAGTGCCGTCAGGTTTTTCTGGAAATCCCGGGCCGCTCGGGCCGAATCGTTGTGTTTGATTGGTGTGCCCGCGATTGCTTCGATGGCCTTACGCGCGGCATTGAGATACTGGCGGCGCGTGGCCGGGTCCGGGGGGAGAGCCGCATCCCCCTGGTGCGATGCGCGCAACTGTTCTTGCATTGCTTTGAAGTGAGCTGACGCGGAATCAACTGATGCGGCTGGCTGTGGTTCGCTGCTGCTCACCTGGAGGACCAGTGAAATCGCGAGCAGGCATGCGAGGAACCTTTGCCGAATCACGAACTTCGCCCGATGGACGAAAGTCCCCGCGAAAAATTTCCGCGGGCCGGCGGGCGTGGGCAAGAAATACGGCGGCGGCATGATTTTGGATTCAGCTCGGAGGCGCATCGGATTGGGCAGCTCCGTCCGGCGGCGGTTTTGGATTCTTTTTTCTGACGGATGGAGAGGGGTGAGGCAGTTGTTTGGATGGCGGCAAGTTTTCACCATTCTCGCTCGCCCATCGGAGCAGGGCGGCGAGTTGCTCTTTTCGCACGGTTCGAATGTCGCGCTTTTTCGTCATCCTGTTTCTACGACAAATCGCCGCGCATCTTGCCAGCGCTTCGCGGTCGTTCCAGGGATGATTAACGATCGAAAAACTGGCTGAGATAACGCACTTCCTCTTCCATTTCGGCCTGGGTGGCGGAGAATTCGCGCACGACCATTTGGAATTGCTTGCGGAATATGCGTTTGG
>JBFMDG010000267.1:0-9091 GCA_040754135.1 Verrucomicrobiota bacterium | reverse complement strand
GTCGAGGCCGAGAAGCTTTCCGGCAAATTGATTGTAGTGGAAGGAGCGGATGGCTCGGGACGCTCGACGCAAATCCGTTTGCTCGTCGAGTGGTTGGAGGCGAGCGGGCATGCCACGGTGCAAGTGGGCCTGAAGCATTCCTCGCTGGTGAGCGAGGAATTGAACAAGGCGCAGGAGGGAAATATTTTGAGCCGGACGACGCTGAGCCTGTTTTACGCCACCGATTTCGCCGATCAACTCGAGAACCTCATTCTGCCCGCTTTGAAATCCGGATTCATTGTCCTGGCCGACCGTTACATTTACACGTTGATGGTGCGCGACATGGTTCGGGGGATGGACGAAGAATGGCTCAAGAATTTGTACGGCATCGCGCTCGTGCCCGACGCGGTTTTTTATTTGAACGTCTCGCCGGAACAGTTGGTGCAACGCAGCCTCGCGAAATACAACGCGCTCGATTATTGGGAAAGCGGCATGGATCTCGGCTTGTCGCGGAATTGGTTCGACAGCTTCCTCGAATACCAGGACCTGCTCGAACAACAGTTCAGACGCATCCAATCCACTTACGGCTTTACCATTGTCGATGGGCATCGCCCCATCGAGGAGATCAACGCCGAACTGCGCCGCAAAATCATTTCCGTCCTCGCCAGCAATGGTCATCGCGAAGCGGTGCGTTCCGCCAATGAATAGCGCCGCCCGTTCAGGCTCGAGGTGGAGGTGAACCATGCGTTGACGCATTTTCACCCGATGTGACAAATTGGGCGCCGCGCAGGCAGCAGAATTTCGAATTGTCCGTTAAACTCACAGCCCGTGGCAAATCAGTCCGCCCAAATTGAATCCGAATATCTGGTTGGCGTCGATCTCGGCGGGACCAAGATCCTGGCCGGCATTTTCGACGGCCGGATGCAATGTCTCGGCCGAAACAAAATCAGCACCAAAGCCGCCCGCGGTCCGGACGCGGTGGTGGCTCGCATCGCGCGCTGCGTGCGCGACGCCGTCGATGAATCGGACCTGGACTTGGCTCAGATCCGCGGCGTTGGCATCGGCGCTCCCGGAGCGGTGGAACCGGAAAGCGGCCGCGTCATTTTTGCGCCCAACCTTTCCTGGCAAAACGTGCCGCTCAAAAAGGAACTCGAAAAAGAACTCCGCCTCCCCGTGTTCGTGGAAAATGACGGCAACATCTGCACGCTCGGCGTTTACGATCAGGAATTCGGCGCCCGCCCACAGCATCTCATCGGTTTGTTTCTCGGCACTGGCATCGGCGCGGGGCTGATTCTCGACGGAAAACTGTTTGCCGGGTTCAACCGCACGGCCGGTGAAGTAGGCCACATGGTTTTGCAGATCAACGGACCCAAATGCGGTTGCGGCAACCGCGGTTGTTTCGAAGCGCTCGCCGGCCGCGCGGCGCTCTTCCGTAAAATTCAGGCCGCGGTCAAAGCAGGGCAGGATACGCTCCTCGTTGACATGCTTGGGCCCGAACTGCTCAATATGCGGAGTGGTGATTTGCGGAAAGCCATTCGGCGCGGAGACCGATTCATCGAAGAAGTCGTCGAAGAAGCCGCGGCCTGCACCGGCGTTGCCGTCGCCAATCTCATCAACCTGCTCAATCCTGAAGTCGTGGTCCTCGGCGGGGGCCTGATCGACGCGCTCGAATCCGAAATGATGGGCATCATCGTCAAAACGGCGCGGCGCCATGCGCTCGCTGGCACCGCCAAAGGCATCCAGATCGTCCCATCGAAATTGGGCGATGACGCCGGCATCGTCGGCGCCGCCGTTTACGCCCGGAACCAAACGCTGTAACGTTGCCCACAACGTTCTCCCCACCCCTCCGCCCCGCCCTGATGTAACCATGTAACCCTTTTAACCCTTTTAACCCTTCAACTCTACAACCCTTCAACTCTTGAACCTTTCCACCCTTCCACCCCATCATTTTGAAACTTAGTCTCACAGTCATGTAACTTCCCGCCCGTCCCTCTTGTCTCCGCTTCAGTTATGGCCACCAGACTATTTCCTGCGATTGTTTCCACAACTCTCGTTCATTCTGTCATCACCCTTTGCCTGACTTCAGGTATCGCCGCGGCGGCGAACGCCGATTGGCAAAAGAATTGGCCGGCGTGGCGCGGCCCGCTGGCCAATGGCGTGGCGCCTGCCGCCAATCCGCCGTCGGAATGGAGCGAGGAAAAGAACGTGAAATGGAAAGTGGAATTGCCGGGACGCGGCAGCGCCACGCCCGCCATCTGGGGCAATCGCGTTTTTGTCCTCACTGCCATAGCCACCGGAAAGAAAGTCGCGCCTAAACCGGATCAAGCCGGTGGCATTTCGCTTCCGCCGGGATTGGCCCAAGTGCAACCGCCGCCGCCAGGCCAGGAAGGCCAAGGACGGCGAGGCCGGGGCGGTCGCGGAGGTTTTGGTGGCGGGTCTCCTCCGGACGAAGAGCAACAGTTTGCCGTGCTTTGCCTTGATCGTCAGACCGGAAAAACCCTTTGGCAAAAGAGCGCCATTCAAACCCTGCCGCACGAGGGACATCATCGGGATCACGGATTTGCTTCTTCATCTCCGATCACGGATGGCGAACGTGTTTATGCTTATTTCGGTTCGCGCGGGCTGCATTGTTTCGACATGGACGGAAATCTGCAATGGCAACGCGAGTTTGGCCGGATGCGCACCGCGAACGGATTTGGTGAAGGTTGTTCGCCCGCTTTGCATGGGAATACGATTGTCGTGAAATGGGATCATGAAGGAGACGATTTCATTGAAGCGCTCGACAAACGCACGGGCAAAACTCTCTGGAACGTGAAACGCGACGAACGCACCTCCTGGTCCACGCCGTTGGTCGTCGAGCATGGCGGAAAAGCGCAGGTCATCGCCACGGCCAGTTCGAGAATCCTGAGTTACGATCTGGCGAATGGAAATGTGATTTGGGAATCCGACGGGCTCACCCCCAACGTCATTCCGTCCCCCGTCACAGGCCACGGCCTGATCTATGCCATGAGCGGTTTCCGAGGCAACATGCTGAAAGCCATTCGGCCGGACAAAACCGGCGATTTGTCCGGGACCGACGCGATTGTCTGGAAGCATGATCGCAGCACGCCGTATGTGCCATCGCCTTTACTCTATGGCGATCTGCTCTACTTTTGCGCGGGGAACGAAGCCACCTTGTCCTGTTTCGATGCCAAATCGGGAAAAGCGCATTATGAAGCCAACCGCGTCGAGGGCATTTTCGGTGTTTACGCGTCGCCGCTGGGAGCATCGGGCCGAGTTTATCTGATCGGTCGCAATGGCGTTTCCGTGGTCTTGAAGCAATCGCCGGCATTCGAGGTGATCGCCACGAATAAGCTCGATGAAAAATTCGACGCCTCACCGGCAGCGGCAGGCAATGAATTGTTTCTGCGCGGCCAGAAATTCCTTTATTGCCTGGCCGGCAATTAATCCGATCCGACCGATCGACCGATCGCAGGACAACCCCCGAGCGGCGCCGCCAGTCCCACGGTATGAGCCAGGAAACGCACCGAGCCAACGGAGCCACGGAGCCGTTCCGCTCTTGTCCTCGGAAAAAAAGCCGCTACAGTCTCCCCGCGTGAACGCTCATCCAATTTTTCGACTCGCCACTTTTCGTGTTTATTTTGCGACTTTGCTTGCATGCACTCTGGTTGATCCCGCTTTGGGACCACAGCCGGCTTTTGCCGCCGCGCCTGCAGCCGGCTTGAGGCTGGTGGCCGAAGGTTACACTTCACCCATTGCGCTTGTGCCATTCGAGGATGCATCGGGGCGCGTGTTGATTGTGGACCAGATTGGGGTGGTCAAGCTGCTTTCGCCGCAAGGCCCGGCAAAAGTGTTCATGGATTTGCGTTCGAAACTGATCAAGCTCAACTCGGGTTTCGATGAACGAGGCGTGCTTGGCCTGGCCTTGCATCCGCGGTTCAAAGAAAATCGCAAACTCTATGTTTATTACAGCGCGCCTTTGCGCAGCGGCGGCCCGCAAGGTTGGGATCACACCAGTCACATTTCCGAATTCCAGGTGCTCGCGGCCAACCCTGACCAGGTCGATCTCGCATCGGAACGGCTCCTTTTGCAGATCGATCAACCGCAATCGAATCATAACTGCGGCCGGATGGTTTTTGGGCCGGACGGTTTTTTGTATATCGCCACCGGCGATGGCGGCGCGGCCCACGATGTTGGATTGGGCCACGCGTCCGAAGGCAATGGCCAGAATCTGAACACTCTGCTTGGGAAAATCCTGCGCATCGATATTGATAAGGGCCAGCCCTACGGCATTCCCGCGGATAATCTATTCGCCAAAGGGGGTGGCCGCCCGGAGATTTACGCGCTCGGGTTGCGCAATCCTTGGGGCATTTCATTCGATCGCGGCGGACAAAGACAATTGTTCGCGGCGGATGTCGGCCAGAGCTCGTGGGAGGAGATCAATATTATCGTCAACGGCGGCAATTACGGCTGGCGCATTCGTGAAGGTTTTGTTTGCTTTGATCCGAATCGCCCCACCGATCCGCCGGCTGATTGTCCGAAAATCGGCGCGCGTGGCGAACCACTCCTCGATCCAATTCTGGCCTACAAAAACCTGGGCAAATACCGGCGCGATCCCGAGGCCAAAGGAATCAGCGTGACCGGCGGCTACGTTTACCGCGGCAAAGCGCTCCCTCATTTGCAGGGCAAATACGTTTTCGCCGATTGGTCGAAAGATTTCACACGGCCCAGCGGCATCATTTACGTCGCATCGCCTCCCAAAGATCCGCAAACCAGGCAATGGACCTTGGAAGCGCTCGAACTCGCCACTCATCCGGGAGGCGACCTCAAATCATTCGCTGTGGCTCTCGGCGAAAATGCCGAAGGAGAACTCTACGTCATGACCAATGACAGCAACGGTCTCGTCGGCACCACCGGCAAGGTTTACAAGATCGTGCCCTCGGATAAATAAAGAATCTCGATCGGCAAAGGTCCCAAGCGCCAGCCTGAATTGCGCTCAGTGTTGCTGCCGGCGGAACTCATCGGAAATTCGCCTCACAGCTCTTTCAGCCGAATTCTCCGAAAGCGCACTTCACGCTTTCGATCGTTATTCCCGACGCCGTGAACTTGCAGGCCAATGAAACCGGCAGGGACCCGATCATCGCGGAGTTCAGCGGCCGGGACTTCATTGATCCATGTGCGGATCGAATCGCCGCGGCATTCGATGCGGAATTGATTCCAGTCGCCTTGCCGGAAGGCAGTACGGGCCGGTTCGTTGTCGGCGAGATTTTTGAGCCAGCCGCGCGCTCCTTCTTCGTACAGCCCGCCGCTCCAGGCGCGTTTAGAAGTGTCAATTTCGACTTGCAGGCCATGCACGCGTCGCGCGGCCACGCGAACATGGCGGCCATTCCAATCGAACTCGACCGGTGCGTCGAAATATTCGCTGCGGATTTGCACGCCCGAATTCAAACCGGGATCGACCTTGAATTCCAATTCGAGCACGAAATTGGTGAATTGGCGTTGCGTGCAAAGAAATGAATTGGGTGTGTTCGGCACGCAGACGCCGATGATCTGTCCGTCTTCCACGCGATATTCCGCTTTCCCGCCGCGTTGCACCCAGCCTTCGAGAGATTTGCCGTCGAATATTTCAGTCCAATCGGCGTTTGAAGATTGCTTCGCCACCCAGCGAATGCTTTGCGCGATCAAGCGCCGGTAATTCGAATCCGAGAATGCCTGCGGTCCGTGTCCCGGCTGGATATAAACGAGGCGCGAATTGCCCTCGGTCCGCGCCCAGGCCAAAGGCTTGCCGCTTTTCGGAAGAGAGGTGGTCAACAACGGCGTCACATCAGGCCGCACGCGATAACCCCAATAAATCTCGTCGTGCAAAACAAAATCATTCAAACCGGCAGTGACCGGGTGATCGCGCGCCGCGATGACGATCGGCACCTCGACGTCGTGCTCGTAACCGACCTCCGCGGTAATGCGTCCGGGCTGGGCGGCATTTTCAGGATAACGCCCGCCAATGATGTTTTCGTAATCAGGCCAGTCCTGGAAGGAAACGAGCGCGTGATGCAGTACCAGCACGCCGATGCCTTTGTCGAACAGCGCGCGAAAACGAGCTTTCTGAGCTTCGGTGATTTGTCGCGGCATGTCGTAGAGAACGACCACCTGTTGATCGAGCAGATCCTCGCGTTCATAAGCGGAGGCGTTTTCTTTTCCATGGCGCGCTTCGCTGAACGTGATGTCCGGATTTTCAACGAACAATTTGAAAAAAGGTTCGCGATCGAAACCGTGCCCGCCGGTGATGATGAGCGTCTTGATTTTCTCCGGTGATGCCGCGGCGCTTTGAAAGGCGACGGCAACGGTAATCAGCAGCGAAAACAACAAAAATGAGAGCTTCATGGGACGAGAAAGCGAATGGTCAGTCAGGGTTGAAGAAGGATTTGGCGGCTGTCCGGTTCGATGGATGGAAGCGAGGCGGCGATCTTTTCGTAGCGCGCATGCGAATATTTTCGGGCAGCGCGCCGCACCAGCGGATGAATTGCTCGCTCGGAGAAGCCATTGATTTGTGGATGCGGCCACGGTTTTTCGCCCAGGCCGAAGGGCAGGAGGTACTCGAGCGCCTGGCGAAGACTCCGCCCGTCGGCCGTTTCGAAATTCCATAGATCGACGCCGGCATGTTCGGCCAATCGCGCGAGCGTCATCAATCCTTGCAGGTTGCCCGTGCTGTAACTCCAGGCGCGAGTGCGGGCCAGTTCGAGCGGCTGGCGACCATCCGGCTCGATCTGTGTGGCAATCCGCTTTTGCCGGGCATCGCTGGCGATCTGGCGTGCCAAATCCTTTTTGCCTGTAAAGAGGGCGAACGACATCACCTGCAAATCGTAGTAAGTGCCATGGTTGTTTTTTGCCGCGGCTTCGTCCCGCCCGTTTTTGCTTTCGAGGAGCCATTGCAGATAATCCCGAAACCAGGCTTGCAACCCGTCCTGATCGTGCGAAGTCCAGCTCCGCGATCCGGCCAGCAGGCCAATGGCATCCACGACGCGCGTCAAACCGCGACTTTCAATGATGCCAATACCACGCCCGGAGGTGATGCCTGGAATGGCCTGGGCGTGCTGCAAATTGGGATTCATTCGCGTGGCGGGATCGAGAAACCACACCCACAACAGTTCTGCAGCTTTGCGGGCATACTTTTCTTCACCCTTGAAAAAATATCCCAGGGCGAGCGTTTCCACGGCGTCCACCATCTGATCGAGCAGGCGATGGTCAGGGTACTTGTTGATCTCCGGATTGCGTTCGCCATCGCGACGAATGTAGGGCAAGCCATCGGGTGTGTTTGGGTTGCGCCAGAAATAGGGCGCCTGGCTCATGTAATCGTGCTTGTTGCCGCTGACCGGAATGAATTCATCCACGATGGTGAATGGCCCCGCGCCGAGCGCGGCTTCAGCTTCTTTTTCCAGTTTGCCGACGGCAAGCTCCAGGCGGGCGTCGTTGCTTTTGAGACGCTCACGAACAGCGGCGAGATGTTTGCCATCGAGAACGAATACTTGGGGAATTTCGGTTCCTGCTCCTTGAGCGCCCGGATCAATGCACCCAAATGGAATGCAAAGAGCCAGCAAAAACAGCCGCGTCGAGAGGTGATTGTAGCGCATCGCCGGCATTATTCTTTCGCAAATTTCGCAATGAAACCGCCCCCAGGGCCAAGGTCAAGCTCGAGTGAATCCTTGGAACTCAAACGCGTCGTCTCGATTTCCACGGCCGCCGCATCGTCCCGTTTATCGCTGACAATCATGGCGGCAAATCGCCCGCGCGGAAGAAAAGAAAGTGGCAATTGAAATTTCCGCGCGTTCGGACCGTTCAACACAGCCAAATACCATTGGTTCCCATGCCGTCGCGCGAAGGCGGCAAGCTCGCCAATTTCCGATGGAGGCAGCACACGAGTTTCGTCCCAGACCGCGGGAATGCTTTTGATCATCGGGAGCGCCGGATGGCTGAGCAGATTCGTGGGGTGCGCTCCATAAGTCAGGAGCGGTTCCGTGAACACCGCCGCGGTCGCCACTTGATGCGCCCAGGTGGTGTCGCCGCGCCGCTGCCCAAAATGCACAGGCGTGTAATCGGCGTGCCCGGCCAGGAAACGCGTGAATGGCAAAGTCGTGTTGTGCCTGGCGCGCGCCTGGAGACGGCTCGATTCCATGCCGCGCACCCCTTCTCTAATCAATTCGTTCGGCCAGGTCCGCGGTTCCCCCGTCGGCTTGTTCGCTCCATGAAAGTTGACCAGGATGCGATGCCGCGCGGCGTCGCGCAGCAGGGTCGTGTAAAGATCGACCACCTCACGATGTTCATGATCGAAAAAGTCAATCTTGGCCCCGACTACTCCGAGCCGCTGCAATTTCTCAAAAAATTTCGCGCGCGCTTCCGGAGTGCGCAATTGCCGCGAATGTCTCCAGAACCAGAGCCCGACACCGCGCTCGCGGGAATAATCCACGAGTTGCTTGATTTGCTCGTCGCTCCAGCGGGACCAAAAGCCTTCGATGACGTGATATTCGAATCCCAATTCGCCCGCCCACCGGCTGAAATCCTTCATTTGCTCGAAACTGTTCGATCCGCCATCCAGGTATTTCCAAACCGCGCGCCCGGGTTTAATCCAGTCGGCGGCCATCCCATTCGGAAACAATTGCGCGTCAGGAGCCGGACACAAATTGGGCACGAGATCGGAGTTGACGAGAGTGTTCAAATCCGGACCCACCAGAATCACTCGCCACGGGCTGGTGATGGTGCCCGAGATGGCCGCGGGAATCGACACGCGGGCCACGTCGTTGCTGTAACGCAATCGGAATGGATACGAGATCGGATGTTTGTGGCCCAGCACCAATTGGAATGCGCGCTGGCCATCCGATTGCAGCGCCATCCCGCTGTAGTTGACAAGCGCCGCTTCCGTAATGGCGGCATAACCTCGCTGATCCGGCAATTTGAATGTGACCGGCGGCGCAGCCCACGTGCCCGCAGCCATTCCAGTCGCATTGGTGGTCGCGTAAACATCTTCATAATGACCGCCGAGTCCATGCCACCAAACCACGCTCCGATCCGGGAGCAGAAAGCGCGTTGATTCATCCGGCACGCGCGATTGGCCGTCACC
>JBFMDG010000266.1:0-9107 GCA_040754135.1 Verrucomicrobiota bacterium | reverse complement strand
ATGGCGGACAAACCCGAGCCGGTCTTTTGGCGGAACCAATTCCCGCCAATAAATATCGGTGAGTTTGAAGGCACGGGATTCGATTTCGCTTTCGATGTAGCGCCATAAAATCGATTGCACCCCTTCCCAATTCCTCGGAAACAGCCCGAGTTGAAATTTGTCATCGAGGTACTTCGCGATGACTTGCGAATCCTCATCGGTTTCAAACACAACTGTTTTGCCGTCTTTGATCACAGGCACGGCATAGTAGCGTTCCTTGGTTACTTTCCAGACGAGAGACCGATCTCCATTGGGAATGTTGGTGATTTTAAATTTGGCCCCCGCGTATTCGAGGATGCGGCGTTGCGCGATGCAGAACGGACTCCAGGGGAATTGGATCAGTTCAATCATGGCTGGGCGGACTTGTGCCACGCGCCAGTCGTTCTGGCAAGCTTTCGCTGAATTGTTGCAGCCCAGCCAGAGATTTTTCGAGATCTGCGGCAAAATTTGAGGATTGATAACGGCGCGTCGGCACCTGCAACTTCAACAACGCCTGTTGCACCGATTGCCTCGTCCGCGCCAATTCGGTTTCCAATTCTTTGCCGGCAAAATCGATGAAACGCAGCCGCTGAAACGCGTCAATCGTTCCCTGACCGGCCTGAACCAGCGTGAACAGGTGATCGCGGATTTCTGCGATGAGGGCGGGCTGGAAAGTGTAGAACCCCTGAAAACAAGGCGCGGTTCTATCCGAACAAGCCGACTGCTCCTCGGCAATCGCCAGCAACTGCACGCGCGGCCCCTCGTAGAGCACAACCCAGAACCGGTCCAGAAGCGCCGGACCTCCCCGCACAAAGCGCAGGCGGCCATTGCGTCGCGCCTTCTTTTCGCCGAGGCGCACCGTCACTTCTTCGAGCGTCGCCGCCAGTTCCCAATACCGCTCGCGCAACGATTCAAAATTCAAACTGCTCGGAATCGCGGCCCAAAGCCGGCCCTCCGCTTCTTCGAGCGCGACATCCTCGACAGCCTGTGCCAGCGCCAGAAAAGCGTCGCTGTCGAACACGTAAAAAGTGTTTTCCTGAAGGTCCGAAGCCATCGCTTGGAAAGAGGGCTGGCCATGCTGGTCGGTGTGCCACACGGAAGAGTCCATCGGCAAGTATTCGGTCATGCCGAGGAGAAGATCACGGTTGGAAACATGTTTGCGGCGCACCACGCTCGCAATGTAGGTCGATGTTTCGGGACTGACAAGCCGACTTTTTCCGGCCTGCCGATTTTCCGCGATTCCGCCTTTCCAGGTTTTTGTTTCCGCCTCTTTGCGCATGGCTCTTTCAAGAAATTTTCTGTTCCTGCAGGATCATGGAAATTATAGTCCCAAAAATGAACCACGTGGGCATTGGTTACGACGTGCATCGGCTGGTGGATGGGCGCAAGCTGATTTTGGGCGGTGTTCACATACCTCACCCGAAAGGCTTGGAAGGACATTCCGACGCTGATGTGCTGATGCATGCGATTTGCGATGCGATTTTGGGAGCGCTGGGCGAGAGTGACATCGGACACTTTTTTCCGAATACCGATCCACGATGGCAGGGAGCGCCGAGCCGCACCTTTTTGCAGGAGGCAGCGCGCCAGATTACCTTTCGGGAAGGAAAAATTATCAATGTGGATGCAACCGTCATTGCGCAACAGCCGAAGTTGGCGCCGCACATTTCAGCGATGAAATCGAACATCGCTCAGGCTTTGGGCATTGAAGCCCGGCGTGTGGGCATTAAAGCTACCACCAACGAGCTGCTCGGGTTTATCGGCCGCGAGGAAGGCATTGCCGCCATGGCGGTGGCCAGCGTGGAATTGCGGAAGTGAACCATTATGGGGAAAGGCGAAATCAGTTGGAAAGGCCGAACCGCCGAGGGAATCCGAAGGGAAGTTTATGCCGCGCGCAATCGAGACCAATGGCAATTCTTCGTGCGCGAAAAACGTTACGACCAATGGCAGCCGCTCGAAAATCCGTCCTTGGATGACTGGCTCGAACTGCTCGATGGCGTGCAACGCCGCGTGGCCAGGCGGCTGATGCGCCCGGAAGAGGAACCGCGCCTGCGGAAAATGATCCGCGAACTTTTCCCTGGCACGCCGTTGTGATTCTATCGCGACATGACAGTTTTGTTAACGCGCCGAATGGCCGACGAGCTTCTGCGCGAATCCTGAGGCCCATCGGAAAGGATTGGCCGCAGCTCTGATGAAAAATGCACCGCTCATTTTAATTGCGCCCGGCACGGAACGCCGTGGACCGGAGTTCTTCGACTATTCGCTGTCGCTTTCCGACGCTTATTGCCGCGCCATCATCGAAGCCGGTGGCATTCCCTGGATCCTGCCGCCCACCACCGAGCCGGCACTGGTCGCGGAAAGTGTCCGTCGTTGCCACGGAGTCATGCTTTCCGGCGGCGATGATATTCAACCGCGGCTTTATACTTCGCGCCTCAGCCCGCGTTTGAAAAAGACGTTGAGTCTTGCCGATCCCGCTCGCGATTTTTCCGAAATGATGCTGGTGCGGGAGGTTTTCCAGCAGAAAAGGCCTTTGCTCGCCATCTGCCGTGGACAACAGCTCTTGAATGTGGCTTTCGGCGGCACGTTGTTTGTCGATATCGGCCTGCAATGTCCCGGCGCTATCAACCACAGCCGATCGGATCGCAAAGATGCCCTCGTTCATCAGGTGACGATCGCCGCCGGTTCCCTCATGGCCAGAATTTTCGGAGAGGAAAAGGTGGGAGTGAACAGTTCCCATCACCAAGCGGTCGATCGCCTGGCCAAACCCTTTCGCGTCACAGCCACCAGCCCCGACGGAATCATCGAGGCGTTTGAGTTGGCGCTGGCGGAATCGGGCATTCTGCCGTATTTATTAGCTGTGCAATTTCATCCCGAGCGCCTGACTCGGCGGCACCCGGAGTTTTTGAAGTTGTTCCGCGGCTTTATCGAAGCCTGCGCCTGAGGAGGTTCAAAATTGGATATGAGTGCCAAGATTTTGATTGTGGATGACGAAAGCACCATCCGCACTCTGCTTAATACCGTTCTGAGCAAAGCCCAATACGAAGTCACCGAAGCTCCAGACGCCACCACCGTCAAAGATTCCTTCAATGGCCCGGCACCGGATGTGGTGCTGCTCGACCTGAAACTGCCGGACATCGATGGGCTCGAACTTCTGCCCCAGATCAAAAAGAACTGGCCCCAGACCGAAGTCATCATACTCACGGGCCATGCCACCATCGACGCGGCCGTCCTGGCCACGAAACTCGGCGCGTATGATTTTCAGAAAAAGCCCTTCGACCACAAATCGCTGTTGCTGTCGGTGGAGCGCGCGTTGGAACACAAGCAACTGACCGAACAGGCCAGTTCGCTGCGCCAGGCGCTCTCGACCATGAGCGGCGGCACCGCGCCCATTTTCCAAAGCCAAGCGATGAAATCGGTCGTGCGCACCATCGAGAGAGTTGCGCCCAGCGATGTGCCCATTTTGATCACTGGCGAAAGCGGCACGGGCAAAGAGGTGATTGCCGATCTGATCCACGCTCTCAGCCCGCGCGCCAAAGGGCCGTTCATCAAGATTAATTGCGCCGCTCTGCCTCGAGAATTGATCGAGAGCGAACTTTTTGGATCGGTGAAAGGCGCTTTTACGGGCGCACAAGCCGATCGCGAAGGATTATTCAAGCAAGCCGATGGTGGCACATTGCTTTTGGATGAACTCGCCGAAATGCCAGTGGACACGCAAACGAAACTGCTTCGCGTACTGCAAGACAAAGAATTCCGTCCCGTCGGCGGCCGGACCTCCTACAAATCGGATGTGCGCATTGTCGCCGCCACCAACAAACCGGTCGAGGAAGCGCTTCGTGAAGGCAAGCTGCGGGAAGATTTGTACTACCGGATTAGCGCCATCACAGTTCACTTGCCGCCATTGCGCGACCGGCGGGAGGACATTTTGCCGTTGGCAAACAGTTTTTTGAGGCGCTTTGCGGCGCAGGCAGGAAGGAACCTGACCGGATTCACGCCAGAAGCAGCCGAGCAACTCCGGAAATTCGATTGGCCGGGTAACGTGAGACAATTGCAAAACGAGATTCAACGCGCCGTCCTCATGAGCGAAGGCACCTCCGTCGATGCCCAAGACCTTTCGATTGCGAATGCCATCAAAGCGCGGGACGATGCGGATCTCACTTTATTGGAGGGAATGGAGCGCAACACCATCATTCAAATGCTCAAAGAAACCGGCGGCAACAAACTCGAAACCGCCAAACGCCTCGGCATCGGCCGCCAGACCCTTTACAACAAAATCAAAGCTTACGGTATCGAAGTGTGACCATTGCGCCGTGCTCCACTTCAGGGAAAAGCTTTGGCCGATTCCTCCCCTTTTTAATTCCGTCCAGGCAGTGCTTCAGGCGTCATCTCAAGCTTTCACCAGCTCCCGGATGATGAAGGGTTCAAATTCCGAATGCAGGTGCGGCGGAATGCGCGCTTTGAACCGCGCCAGTTCCCCTTCGTAATTTCGCTCGACCACTTGTCCAACGGAATGGAGCCTGGCAATTACCGCCGGCTGATCATGCGGCACCGCGAGTTCGACAAACTCTCGAACTGGCCGCAACGCGCTGCCGAGCTCTTCAAGCAACTCCGGAATCCCCTCTCCCGTGGTCGCCGACACTGCCACCGAATTCGGAAAATCGCGCGAGTACTTCTCGAGCATTGCGCGCGATTCCAGCCGGTCAATTTTGTTTAATACCGTCAAAGTTGGTTTGCCCGTCGCCCCCAATTCCTCGAGCACGCTGTTCACGGCTTGAATCTGTTGTTCGGCCAGCGGATGGCTCACGTCCACCACGTGCAACAGCAAATCGGCTTCAACCACTTCCTCGAGCGTGGCTTTGAATGCTTCGACCAACCGATGCGGCAATTTCCGAATAAATCCCACCGTATCGCTCAGCAAAACGTTCTGATTCGATGGCAGTCGCAATCGACGAGTCGTCGGATCGAGCGTGGCGAAGGGTTTGTCTTCCGCCAGCACCGACGCGCCAGTCAACCGGTTGAGCAAGGTGGATTTGCCGGCATTGGTGTAGCCAACGATGGAGGCGAGCGGCCAGAGATTGCGCTGCCGCCCATGCCGCTGTGTGGCCCGCTGCCGGCGGACGAGTTCGAGTTCCTCGGTGATCTTGTCGATGCGAACCTGAACACGCCGGCGGTCGGTTTCCAACTGCGTTTCACCTTCACCGCGCATGCCGATGCCGCCTTTTTGGCGTGACAAGTGGCTCCAATAACGCGTCAGCCGCGGCAACAAATGCTGGAGCTGCGCCAGCTCGATTTGCAGTTTGCCTTCCCGCGTGCGGGCGCGTTGCGCGAAAATATCCAGGATCAGCGAAGTGCGATCGAGCACTTTGCAGTTGAAAACTTTTTCCAGATTGCGTCCCTGCGCCGGAGAGAGTTCGTCGTCAAAGATCACCGTATCCACATCCTGCTGGCGGCAATGTTGGGCGAACTCCTCCGCCTTGCCTGTGCCGATGAAAGTGCTGGCCACCGGCGAGTCGAGTTTCTGCGTCCCTTCTCCCACCACAATGCCGCCGGCACTGCCGGCCAATTCGGCCAATTCTTCGAGGGAATCGCTGACCTCCCAGGCACTGCGGGATTTGAGTTCCACTCCGACCAGAAAAACGCGTTCGGTCCTTTTCGTGTTGGTCGATATCAGTGCTTTCAATTCTACTTAAGGCTTCTGGCGACAGGTTAGCATAAATCCAGATCGGGAAAAGAGGAGTTTTTGCCAGAGCTGCCCAGGCAAGGCCCAGGCGATTTCAAACGGTATGCCACGAATCGGGATCAAGCCCTCGCCATCGGATTCCTTGTAAAGCTCTGCGTCGCCGTAAGGAAGCACAGCCTTTCCGCTTGTGCCTCGCCAGCCAGAAATTTATAAACCGCCTCCGTGAACGAACTCGATCTGATGCAGGAATTGACCGCCAAAGCAGAGCAGGGCGATCTGGAAGCGTGTTACGAATTAGGCTGGCGCCAGGCCCTCGGCAATGGCCTTCCTGAAAATGAACCCGAAGCAGTCCGATGGCTGACGGTTGCCGCCCGCAAAGGTCATTTGCTCGCCCAAAACAATCTGGGCGCGCGCTATGTCTCCGGCGAAGGTGTTCCCAAAGATCTGATTGAAGCCTATCGATGGTTTCAACTTGCCGCCGAACAAGGCGATCGTAAAGCCGGCAAAAACAGGGACAGCATCGCCGTGCAAATGTCTGCAGAGCAAATTGCCGAGGCCTTGCAACGAGCCAGCCAAACCTGATCGGTTTCGTTCTTCTTCCAGGGACTCATTGGAACCCTGACTGCCTATTTCAACTCTTGCTTTTGGAGGGAGCAGATGCAGTCGGACGATTGCCGTTAGTTCAAAAATCCTTTCAGGGCCCGAGAATTTCCGGTTGAACTTCTCTCGATTCGCGGCATTTTTCCCGACTCACTTACCAGACCAAACATGCTGCGAAAATTATTAGTGTTGCCGGGACTTTTGTCCTTACTCAGCCTTGGCGTCGTCGCAGGCGATGCCTCGCCGCGCCTTGCCATCACGAAAACCCAAAATGGCGGCCTCCAATTGCAAGTGAACGGCCAGTCAAGTACACCGTTGGTGCTTCAATCATCGAATGACCTTAAAGTTTGGCAGGACATTCAGACGCTCACTCTATCCGGACTCGTCATAAACATTCCCATTCTCGATTCGGGCGGAACGCCGCACCGCTTTTTTCAATTGCGCAGCCCGGCGGCATCTCTGCCCGATCTCAGCCAGATGCCCAATCGCGTTTTTGTGCCTGGGGAAGGTTTCGACACATTGCAATTCTCCCCTTCCGGCAAACTCGGCTTGATTGTCTGGCGCGATCGCGAACTAGTCTATCGTGAACGTTCCATTGATGGAACCTGGTCTGAAAGCGTCCTCAGCAATGCGGGCCGAATCTATCAGCCTGCTGACATGGAGGAATATCGCTTTCAGCCGATGGCCAGCCTGCATTTCGATAGCCGGTCGCAACCGCATGTGCTGCTTTTGGACGGCAGTTCGGTTTTGCATTTCGCGCGCTCGATCGATGGCAATTGGACCAGCGAACGCATCGCGGTCACGACTGGGTCCGGTTTTGTGCTGTTCGTTTCCGCTATGGGATCCGGGGATAAACTGCACATGGCATTGGTCAGCACGGAAGGAACCCCGGCCATCATTTATGGCTCGAACAAAACCGGACCGTGGAAATGGGAACGCGCCGCGACCCTGAATGCGGATCCTCGCGGTTTCACTTACCTGCGACAATCCTACGCTCCGCGTTTCTTTTCCATGGCCGTCGATTCGCGCAACCAGGCGCACATTGCGTTCACACCCGAATTCAAGTTGCCGGTGATCGATGGCTACGCGCGTCCCGCGAGCGAACTGCATTATCTCTCCAATCGCTCCGGTTCCTGGCAGTCCCAAATGATCTGGCGGCCGGCCGACGGTTCGGGTGACGCGGGATTGGGCGCAAGCATCGCTGTTGGGCCTGATGATCTGCCGGCCATTACCCATTGGTACAACGAACGGGCAGCCACGGGCTCGAGCCAAAGCTCCGAACTTCTATTCCATCGATTGCAGCCAAATGGCTCTTGGAACAGTTCGGTCATCGCACGCAATGCCGATGGATACACTGCCGGCGACGGCGACAAAGGGACCGGTTTTGCGCCTTATTTGCGCTACGATTTCATGGGCCGCGCGCATATCGTTTTCTCCGACCACGCGTCGCAGCATTTTCCTTTGTCCGGGCAGAACGAGTATGCCGGGCAGATTAGGCATGCGTGGTTTGACGGCGTGCGTTGGAATTCTCGCACGTTAATGCGGCAGGCGGACCCGTTGAAAGTGCAGATCGTTTTTCCGGCCATGGCGATTTCCGCCACAGAATTGGTGGTGATCGGACTGGAACGCAACACGCAATGGGCGGTGCCCGACACCTATTGGCGCCCGGTCACCTCCACCTACTTTTGGAAATTTCAGAGCGTGCCAATGCCCTGACTCGACGAAAGCAGGTGTGGCGTTCGGAGAGTAAGTTTTGATTTCAACGGCAGTCCGTAGTGGGTTCAGTGGGATTCATCGCGCGATCGCGCGCTCGATGCGGAGTTCCCAACAAAAACTTTTGGTGGCAAATCGGTCGAACTGTGCTTGAATCCTTCACGTGCCAGGCGGTTCCACACGCCTGCTGGATTCTCCAGCAAAGCCACGCGTCCGTAGCTCAATTGGATAGAGCTTCTGACTTCGGATCAGAAGGTTGCAGGTTCGAGTCCTGCCGGACGCGCCAGTGATCGAACGTGCCACCCTCGCATCAAGGCATGCGGATATTCCGATTCAAAATTGTCGCACCCCAAAAAGTATAAGTGGACCGCAAACTGCCTCGCGTGATAGACGTCTCGCCCGTTCTATGAACAACTGCATAAACATTGCAATCACGGTCTGGCCGATGCGAACGGTCGCGAAAGCGGCACGTCCCGGCCAGTTTCATCGAGGTTGTGTGTTTGGCCTTGCCTTATCCAGATCCTATCCGGACCAGAGCCCCGCATCGAATTTGGAACAACCGGAGGTGAGCAGGTAATAGAGAATCGATCGATTTTTCAAGCCCTGCTTACCCGCTGTAAGCAGGGTTTTTTATTTTCTGAAAACAACGTGAGCGATCAACGAAAGGCGCAGATTCGATGAACAAAATACAGACGACATCGATATGATGTTCACGAACACAAGATTTAGTCCGGTGCCGGAGAGCCGAGGTTCTCCACGCAGGCGTTCAGCGCATCGGCCCGAAGCAGTGGGCGCCCATTGTGTTCCGTCCAATTTTCATCATCCGAGGGCTTTCCAGGAGGTGTGCCCCAAACACCGAAAGAGCCGCCGTGAAACCGCGGGTTGGGATCAAGAGATCGCCAAGAGGTGTTTGACATTTGTTGAAATGGAATCGGGCCGGGAGGTTCTTGCGAAAGGCCATCGCAGCCGAACGCGCCTCCCGGCCCTTTCCATTTTCCGCAGTTCCGATCAACGCGGACGGGAGCGAAAGCTTCTATCCGCAATTTACAATTTTGAATTTGAACCAGGCCAGCAGCCGTGGCGGCAGTTTCGCCGCTGCGGT
>JBFMDG010000265.1:0-9123 GCA_040754135.1 Verrucomicrobiota bacterium | reverse complement strand
AACGGATCAAACGACTCAGTTCGAGCGGACTCTCGTTGATGCCTGAGGGACTTGAAGCCGGCCTTTCTCCGCAAGAGGTGCGCGACCTGATTGCCTTTTTGCAATCGCCGACTGATTTCAAACCATCACAAAAAGATCGTGGGTTTTGATCCCGAAAGCACGCGAGTCCATCGGCGGTGATAGCGCCGTGGTGCGCCTCAACATCGGCTCATGGATGAGAACCTGGGCGCACCATAACACCACCCATTTGCGAGACACATCATTACGAACTTCAACAAAAAGACTCCCGCTCGTGAGAACGGGAGTCCTTCGTTAAATCCCGGCGAGACTCGGCCTGGCGGCCAGGCCGAGAGTCGCCGCAGGCTGGTTACTTACTGCTTGCGCAGACGGTAAAAGCGGTTGGCGCTGCCGATGGGCACCGTGACTTTGTTGTTTTGCACGCCGGCAACGGCATTCCAATTGGCGGAAGGAATCGCATCCGCCGATTCCAGAATGAAACCGGTTACTTCGGCGGCCCAGCTCAAAGTCACCTCTCCGCCTTGCTTCGAAATGGCCAGGCTCGGACGAATTTGGGCGCGTCCATAAACTTCCACTTCGTTCATTTGCATGTGGTAATTGGGCACCGGATCATCGAGGGCCAAAAGCTGAATCCATTGGCCTTCAAATCTGCCGGCTGGATCGAGATCAGGTGTGAGCGTCACCACCGTGCCGGCTCCCGACCCCGCATTGCTGCCATCCGTGAATAAATCCACGCTCCAAACAGCGGCGCCGATTTGTCCATTGTTATCCTGATGCACGGAAACGCGGAAATTGGCGAGGCGTTCCGGGCAGCAACCATCCTGGCGCGGATAAATGTCGATGCGCTCGATGGCCACGGATAATGCCATATTGATCGTGTAGGCCATGCCGGCCTGGATTCCGGTGTCCCCATGGATGATGCCATTGCGGTCCCCATCGACAATGGTCGAGATGTTTCCGCCGCCCCAGAGCGGTCGATTCGAATAAGCGAGACTTCCTTTGGCATAGTTGAAGTCAAAGGTCAGCGTGGCTTCCGGCGTGGTGATGTCCGCGAAGCCGGGATACGAAATGATGCAACGGAATTTTGCATTCTCATCAGCGGCAACCAATGGCGGCGTGATGTAAGTGGCCGCAGTGGCTCCGGGAATATCGCTCTGATTCTTCTGCCATCGATAAGTCAACAACGCCGGATCGCCATTGAGAACCTTGGCTTCGACGTTGAATCGCGCGGTTCGTCCGGGAGCCGAGGCGACATCTTTCGGTCCGGAGACCAGCGACACGCTGACCGGGGTGGCGAGCAGTTTGCCAAAGACCTGGATATCGCCGATCTGCAGGAAGTAATTCAGGACCGGATCGTCGAGCGCCAAAATGCGAATCCATTGTCCTTCAAATTTCCCGGCTGGATCCAAATCCGGAGTGATGTTCACCACCAGGCCAGCGCCGGAACCTGGGTTCGATCCATCGGTGAACAGGTCGGCACTCCAGACCGAATCTCCGATGGCGCCATTATTATCTTTGTGGATGGAAACGCGGAAATTGGAGAGGCGTTCCGGGCAACACCCATCCTGACGCGGATACAAATCGATTTGGGTGATGGCGACCGGACCTTTCATTTGAATCTCGTGCTTATACCCCGCTTCGATGTCCACGTCGCCATGCACGAAAGTGTTCGGGTTGCCATCGACGAGTCGATCGAGGCTCCATCCGCCTGGAATCCAAAGTGGCCGATTCGAAATGACGACGGACCCGATCGCCAGGTTGATGCGGTAGCTGACTTCATCCGTTGGAATGCTGGGCAGTCCGGGATAGGAAACGATGCAGCGGAATTTTTTCCCTTCGTCCGCTTCCGTTGCCGGCGGAGTCATGTAAGTGGCCGTGGTGGCGCCTTCGATGTCCACCCTGTCTTTTTGCCATTGATAGGTGATCAAACCTGGATCGCCGCCGGGAGACGTGGCGACCACCTGGAAGGTCGCGGGCAAACCGAGGCCGGCAGTGGTGCTCTGCGGTTGTTGAGTGATCAAGAGTTGAACTCCGGCGGCGGGAGTGCCGTAAGCTTCCAGTTCCGTCATTTGCAATGCGTAACTGTTTAACGGATCGTCCAAGGCCAGAATGCGAATCCATTGCCCCTGGAATTTCCCCGCCGGATCGAGATCGGCCGTCACTTCGTCGCGCGAGCCGGGCGCTGCTCCAGGATTGCTCCCATCGGCATGCAGATCAGCCGACCATACCGCGTCGCCAATCGTCCCATTATTGTCCTTGTGCACGGAGACGCGGTAATTGGTCAAACGTTCCGGACAGCAATTATCCTGACGCGCCCAAACGATGATTTTCGACAGGTCATAGGCGGTGCCGAGGTTGATTTCGTAAGCGGCGCCGGCTTCGGGATTCTCCGCCAGATGAAAGACATTATTGCGATTGCCATCGACCAGCATGGTGATTTGATTGCCGCCCCAGATGGGCCGATTCGAAGTGACCAGGGAACGATACGCGACATTGATGGTCACCGTTGCGGCGTTACTGGGGATGCCTTGCAAGCCAGGATAACCCACCACACAACGGAACTTCTTTCCGCCATCGCTCGTGCCAATGGGAGGTGTCGTGTAGGTGGCCTCATTCGCGCCCGGAATGTCCACTTCGTCCTTCTGCCATTGATACGTGATCAGTCCGGCATCTCCGCCTGCGGCCAGCGCCGTCACGCGGAAGGTGACCGATTGGCCTAACCCGGCGGCCGTATCCTGCGGATGTTGCGTGATCGTGAGGTTGACCGCGCCGGCCGGAGCGCCATAAGCCTCGACCTCGCCCATTTGCAAGGCGTAACTCTGCACCGGATCTTCCAGCGAAAGTATGCGAATGAATCGGCCTTTAAACTGACCGGCGGCATCGAGCGCGGCGGTCAGTTCGTCTTTCGAACCGCGATCTGCTCCCGGATTGCTGAAGTCGGTGTGCAAATCGGCTTTCCAAACTTCATTGCCCGGCTGGCCGTTGTTGTCGTCGAGGATCGAGACGCGATAATTGGTAAGGCGTTCCGGGCAACAACCATCCTGCCGCGCCCAAATGATGATCTTATTCAAACTGATGGTGGTGCCGAGATCGATCGTGTAAGCGAATCCAGGGTCGATGATTTCATCGCCGTGCACCACGTTCGGCCGGAAGCCATCGGTCAAGGCCTGCGGATTGGCCGCGCCAAAGAGCGGTCGGTTCGATTGCACCGGCGCGTTCAAAGCGCGGTTCACTTCCTCGGGTGGCACATCGGCGAAGACTTCGAGCTCGGTCATCTGCAAAAAATAACTTGGCACCGGATCCGAGAGCGCCTTCACCTGGACCCACCGGCCGGTTTGTGGCGAGGGCAGATCGACGGTCACCACTGTTCCCGCGGCCGCGCCCGGATTCGAACCATCGGTATATAAATCAGTCCCCCAGACTTCGGCTCCCACCTGGCCATTGTCATCGTTGTGAACGGAAACGCGGAAATTCCTCAAGCGTTCCGGGCAACACCCATCCTGGCGCGGATAGACTTTGATTTGCTTGACCGGATAACTTTTCCCGAAATCGATCGAGTAAGCGAAACCGGCTTCGATGGTGGCGTCCCCATGGAACACCCCGGATTTATTGCCATCGTTAAGCATGCTGATATTCCAATTGCCCGGCCCCCAAAGCGGCCGATTGGAATATGCGGTTCCGTTAAATGCCACGTTGGCCAGATCGGCGCGGGACATGAATGGAAGCAGAGTGAGGATCGCCAACAGCAGAAGGACTCGTTTCATAAATAGACGCAGCTTTGCTTTGACCGAACTGATTGAATGTTTGGCGGACGAAACCTCGAACTCTGGCAATGCCATAGGCGGCAAGAGATTCTTGCCATTAAAGTCGGGGTTTCATGCGCAGCCTAGTTGCCTACAGAACGTCTATGGCCAAAGCAAGGCCAATTTTTGGTTACCCAATTTGAAGCGATCGGAAGTGTCATAGCCACGCGATTCTTTTTCGCGGTTCGTCCATGGCGGCCGGGGCCTTCCGCAAAACGATTGGGAAAACTTTTGATATCGACCACTCGGTCTGATAAGAAACGTCGCACCGTTCCACCATTTACTTGGAACAGCCAGCGTCATTGCATGAACATTCGCCTCGCGTCATTGGCAATTTGGCTTCTCTTGCTTCCCTCGGGAGCCGCCCAAAACCGCGTGCTCGAACTGGATGGTGATGGCGATTACGTCGAGTTTCCCCCGAGCATTTTCAGCGATCTCAATGCTGCCACCGTTGAAGGCTGGGTTAAGTGGGGGACTTTTTCGCGCTGGTCGCGCTTCTTCGATTTCGGCGCGGCCTGGAACAACATGGCGATCACTCATGTGGAAGAGGGTCCCGATCTCGATTTCGGAATCACCTGGAACCGAGAATTCAATTCCATACGGTGCCCCAACTTGCTGCGGATCGAGCAATGGTGTCACATCGCCGCGGTTTCCGGGCCCGAGGGAATGAAGCTCTATTTTAATGGCCTGCTGATCGGCACCCATGCTTACACCGGCAGCTTTTCCGCGATGCCGGAACGCAAGCTCAGTTTTCTCGGACGCAGCGCCTGGCGCACTGATCCCGCGAATACCGATACCGATTTCCAGGGGGAGATGGACGAGATTCGCGTTTGGCGCGTGCAACGCACCGAAGCGCAAATTCGCGAAAACATGTTTCAGCGATTGAGCGGTCGCGAGGAGAATCTTGTCGCGCTTTGGAATTTTGACGATGGCACCGCGCGCGATGTGTCGGGCCATGGGAACGACGGCCAATTGAAAGGCGATGCCAAGACTCGAGTGGGAGAACTGCCTTCATCACAGCCCGCGCCTGTGCCGTTCGAGCCGGTGTTGGATCTCGATGGCACGAACGCCTTCGTGCAACTGCCCTCGAACCTGTCCACGAACCTGGAGGAAATCACCATTGAAGGTTGGACTTATTGGCGCAAGTTCGGCCATTGGGCGCGGTTTGTTCAAATCGGTGAAAGCAAATCCGACCTGGTGATCGCCAACACGCAAAACTCATCCGATCTCCGTTTTGGAATTATCACCAACGAGTTTTCCCCCCATTGGATCGAGGCGAAGGGGGTCCTGCGCTTAAATGATTGGATTCACATCGCGGCGGTTTGCGGCACGGGTGGGATGAAGTTGCTCGTCAATGGCGTGGTTGTCGGCACGAATGCGTTTACCGGCGGCATTGCATCCCTGCCGGGTGGCGGGCCGTTTTACCTGGGCAAGAGTTGCTTGACGAATGATTCGATGTTCGATGGCCTCATGGACGAGGTGCGTATTTGGAGTGTGGCACGCACGGAGCAACAGATTCGCGAAACCATGTTCCAGCGGCTGACCGGCCAGGAGCCCCGCCTGGTGGCGCTTTGGAGTTTTAATGACGGCACATCCCGCGACAGCTCGATCAATTCATTTCATGGCCAACTGATGGGAGGCGCCCGCATTGGCAAATCGATTTTGCCGTCCGCGACTCGGCTTTCTCTTCCAACGGTTCTGTCCGTTCGCTTACGGTCGAGCACCGGTGATCCTCCGGCGAATACGCCTTTACAATTATGGCAGAATGACAACCAGGCGAATTCCAGTTTGCCAGGTCAACAAGGCATTTACCGCATCGTTGGCTATTTCTCAGGAAACTACGAGCTGGTCGCCACGTCCGGTGACGAAGGCGTGCGCCAAACCATCGAGCTTCATCCGGGGCTGAGCCATGCGCTAGAGCTGCAAATGCGGGAGGCGATCAGTCTCAGCGGCAGTATCCAAGGATTGGACCAATCCGGGTTAGCCGGGGTGGTGGTGCAGTTGTTGCGCGTCCGCGCCGCATCGGGCGGGATTCCAGAACCGTTCACCTCTTTGCTCACCGATCCCTCCGGTAATTTTGAATTTATCAATCTCCCTGCGGGCGATTATCTCGTGCGCGTCCATGGATGGGATCAATCCTATGAGCTGAATAGCGGCAAACCCGTCTCGTTTTCAGGCAGTCGCATCAGCGGTTTAAATCTGCGCATTGCGCCATTTAAAAAAGGGCATTGGCGCAATTACTCTCTGCTCGATGGCCTGGCCGGCGCGAACGTGCGCGGCATTTTGTCCGAACCAGACGGCACCTTTTGGTTTGTCACCAACGGCGGCATTTCCCGATTTGATGGGAGTGAATTCGTAAGTTTCTCGGCGGAAGATGGCGTGTCGGGAAATCATCTTTGGGCGGTTTGGCGCGATGCCGATGGCATGATCTGGAGCGGGGGCAACGGAGGATTAAGCCGTTACGACGGTAAATCCTGGCAACGCTGGACGCGGAACGACGGCCTGCCTGAAAACCATTTTGTTGATAGTCTGCTCCGCGACCGCCGCGGAAGACTTTGGATCAGCACGGACGGAGGATTGGCCAGCCTGAATGGGAATCGGTTCATGATCCATACGAATGACGCGCCGAAGAGTTGGGCATTTTCGATTTCTGAAGATGCCGCTGGCCATGTTTGGTTTGCCACCACTGATGAAGGAGCGGTGCGCTATGACGGCACGAATTTCGTGCAATTCACAAAAGGAAGGGGGCTTTCCGAAAACACTGTGCTGGATATCCTGCATGAAGCCTCGGGCCTCACTTGGTTTGGAACTATTGGCGGGTTGTCACGGTGGGATGGAACGAACCTGTTGACCTTTACGGGCGCGCATGGGCTGCCGGGCGCTCCAGTGCACTCGATTCGCCGCATGCCAGATGGCGCATTGTGGTTGGGCACGCGGGAAGGATTAGTCCGCTTTGACGGGACTAATTTCGTTTGCTTCCGAAAAGAAGACGGGTTGGCGAATAACCGTATCCTCACTTTGTATTCATCCGGCGATAATGTCCTCTGGCTGGGAACGGAAGGGGGAGTTTCCATGCTGGAGTTGGACACCATGACCCGGTTCACGATGGCCGACGGTCTTCTGGCGGCCTGGGGACAGATCCTTCCAACGGCGGATGGTTCGACTTGGTTTGGCATGGGTCCGGGGTTGAACCGTTACGACGGAAAAGGCTTTCAGCAATTCCGACGCAAACTGAATGAAGTGCCTGGTAATATTTCGGGCCTTGTTCGCGATGACGGCGGCACTTTTTGGATTTCAAGCCACGACATGGGCGTTTGGAGGTATGATGGCCAACAATTCCACAACTACAGCAGCTTGTTGAAATTGCCGGCCGGGGAGGTGAGAGAAATGGCCCGTTCCCCCGACGGTCATCTTTGGGGCGTCCTCTGGGACAAAGGCATTTTCCGTTTCCATCCGGGCATCGGACCCGGTTCGCCCCCATCTCAGATCGCCTGGTTCACCGCCACAAATGGACTTCCGACGAACCGTATTACGCGGCTTCACGTTGACGATCGCGGCTTGGTTTGGATGGGCAGCCCGTCGGGAATCATTCGCTACGACGGCACGAGCTTCTCCGCATTTACGAACTTGTTCGAGAAAACTGGCGGGGGTTGGATCCCCGGCATGCATACCGATGCGCAGGGGACGCTTTGGATCGCAACGGACGGCGGCCTGGTGCGTTTTAACGGCTCGGAGTTCACACCCGTGAGCCGCAAAAAGGAACAGCTCACTCATGCATTCGTGCGCACGATTTTCCGGGATTCACGCCAGACCCTTTGGTTCGGGACCGATGGGGGAGCGACCCGCTTCGATGGCAATGTTTGGTCGTCCTTAAACACGCTCGATGGATTGCCCGGCAATACGGTGTCTCATGTCGCTGAGGCGCCCAACGGCGACCTCTGGATCAATACAAATGAAGGCGCATTGCGTTACCGCAGACGCAACAGCGCGCCTCGGCCGCCAAAACTCACAGTGCAACTGGATCAGGATTACACAGATCTTTCCAGCGTGCCCGACATTGAACGCGGACGGCGCGTTAGCTTTCGCTTCGGCGTGGCGGATGTCCTGACCCGCCCCGAGTTGCGCCGATTTCGTTGTCAGGTTGTTCAGGGATCGACCTTGCCTGCCAATGAGGAAATCAACGGCCGCTGGCAGACGCTCGCCAATCAGTCCACCTTCGAATGGCGTGCGGTCAAGGCGGGCACTTACACTTTCGCCGTTCAATACATCGATCGCGATCTCAATTATTCAAAACCGACGAGCATTACCATGACGGTTGTGCCTCCGTGGTACCTCAACTCATGGATTGCAGTTCCTTCGGGGGCCATCGCTCTCGGACTGCTCGGCTGGGCGTTCGTAGCGCGCGCGCTTTATCTCGCCAAACGCAGTGAAGCCAATCGGCTCCGTGAGCGGTTGCTCGAAGAGGAACGCCTCGCGCGCGAGGGCGCCGAGCGCTCCCGCGCCGCGCTCGAAGCGCAAACCGCCCAATTGGCCGAGTCCAATCGCCTTTTGCAGGAAGCGCGCGCTGTCGCAGAAAATGCCCGCGAAACCGCCGATGCCGCCAACAAAGCCAAGTCGCAATTTCTGGCCAACATGAGCCACGAACTGCGCACGCCGCTCAACGCCATCATCGGCTACTCGGAAATGCTCCAGGAAGAAGCGATCGATCTGGAACGGCAGGAGTTTGTCCCTGACCTGCAAAAAATTCACAACGCTGGCAAACATCTGCTCACGCTCATCAATGACATTCTGGATTTGTCGAAGATCGAAGCGGGCAAGATGACGTTGTATCTGGAGCGCTTTGACGTGGCCAAGCTGGTGCACGACGTGACCACAACCATCCAGCCGTTAGTGGCCAAGAACGGAAACAAGCTGGTGGTGGAATGCCCCGCGGGGATAGGGGAGATGACAGCCGATCTCACCAAAGTGCGGCAGACCTTGTTCAATTTGCTGAGCAACGCGAGCAAGTTCACCGAAAAAGGAACAATCACCTTGCGGGTGATGGTCTGGACTGATGGAGGCGGAGTTGCCGATCAACAGCGATCGGCGGAGGCGAGTGGTGCGAGTGAGCGGCAGATAGAATTTGTGGTGACGGACACGGGGATTGGAATGAGCGAAGAGCAAATGGCGCGATTATTTGAATCGTTCAGCCAGGCCAACACGCAGATCACGCGCAAGTATGGAGGGACGGGATTGGGATTGGCGATCAGCCGGAAGTTTTGCCAGATGATGGGAGGAGATTTGCAAGTGAGCAGCGATTTGG
>JBFMDG010000264.1:0-9159 GCA_040754135.1 Verrucomicrobiota bacterium | reverse complement strand
GCTTAAAAGCATTCGTTGGGCTGCGGTATTTGGGATTGGCTGGTCAGCCGAACGATGGCGAGCGTTCAATGAAGTTTTTGTTTTTGATTCTTGAGAAACACTCATGCTCGCAATCCTGTTCCTGTGTTTGGCGGTGCTGGTGGTCCTCAGCCTCGTGTTGTGGCAGAAGCTGCGCCAGGCGCGAACGTCGATCGATGCCTTGATCGAAGCACAGCGCAACGCCTCAATTGCGAACGAGGCGCGATTGCGCGGGATGCTCGACGGAATGATCGAGGGCGTGCTCCTGCTGGCTCCGGAGGGCCAGGTCGAATTTGCCAATCTCTCCCTGCGCCGTCTGGTGAACCTGAGCGGCGAAGCGCGCGGACTCAAGGTGCAGCAGTTGTTTTCTCAACCCGAGGTGACCGATCTCGTGCGCCGCGTGCAAAGCGAGGGAGCCGTTATCGGATCGCAACTCGAGCTTTCAACGCCCGCGCGCCGCAATTTGCAGGTGAACGCTTCTGTTTTCGCTCGAGGCCCCGGCCAGCCGGACGGAGTGCTGCTCATCTTTCACGATGTCACTCGGCTTCAAGATTTGGAAAACACGCGCAAGGAATTCGTCGCCAATGTCAGCCACGAATTGCGCACGCCGCTTTCGCTCATCAAGGGTTTCGTGGAAACGCTCTTGTCCGGGAGCGTCACCGATCCCGGCCAGGCGAAACAGTTTTTGGTCACCATCGAAAAGCATGCCAATCGGCTCGCCTACCTCATCGATGATCTCCTCACCATTTCCAAACTCGAAAGCGGCCAGGGCTCGCTGAATTTTCATCCAGTGCCTGTCTGGGACCTGGTCGAACGCGTGCGTGAAGATCTCAGCCTTCCCGCCGCTGAGCGCGGGATTACCATCGACAATCAAATCGCGCCTGATCTTTGGGCCAATGCCGATTCGGAGCGGTTGCAGCAGGTCTTTTTTAATCTTGTCGAAAACGCCATTAAGTATGGCCGTCAGCAAGGGCAAGTGATCATTGGGGCAAAGCCCATTCCCGGCGATCGCATCCAACTCTGGGTGCAGGACGATGGTCCGGGTATTCCGCCGGAAGCCAAAGAGCGTGTCTTCGAGCGGTTTTACCGAGTCGAGCGCGCGCGTTCGCCTGACAAAGGGGGAACCGGTCTCGGGCTTTCCATCGTCAAACACATCGTTCAAGCGCATCAAGGCGAGGTGTGGCTGCAAAGCCAGCCCGGCAGCGGCGCCACTTTTTATTTCACCCTCCCGCGCGCACCCGCTGCGCAAGCGTGACCGCTCCGCTCGTCCTTCCGCACTTGGCTCCTCCTGGATTGTTCTCACAACCTTTGTCGAAACCTTTGTCGAAACCTTTGTCGAAACCTTTGTCGAATCCTTCGTCGCAACCTTCCTCGAAATCTTTGTCGAAATCTTTGTCGCAACCTTCGTCGAAATCTTTGTCGCAACCTTTGTCAAAGCCTTCTCCCAAACTCCCGAACAATCTCCAACAAACCAGAAGCCCGCAGAGCAACAAAACCTCGACGGCAAATCCAGCCCGTTGCGCTCGTTTGTGACAATCCAATGACGCGCGGATGGCGGTCTCGTAAAACATCGCGCCAAAGTCCGATTCGCTTTTGACACTTCCGCGCGCACTGACATAGACGAGGGCATGCGAAAGTTTTTCGGTTTTCTGTTGCTGATTTCGATCTCCGGCTGCGCGCCGTTTCGAAACAGTTCCTCGGCCCGCCACGATCCGTTTGATGACGTTGAGATCGAGCAAATGGCCGGCAACGATGTTTCCGGACGCATTTTCGAGCGGACGTTGCTTTGCCTGAATGCGCGGCGCGAGACTCGGCCGGCTCAGGCGATCACGAATTACATCATTCAGCTCCGGACGAACATCGTTATCGTGCCGCTGACCAATCAAACGGTCACGCTGGTGACGAATCGCAGCCGAACCAGCGCGACCAATCAGATTCCACCGCCATTAATTGCGTCCGCGCCGGCGGAAGCGGAGCCAAAGACCACACCCGGCGGCACGCATGCCGAAGATTCTTCTCGATGGGCTGCAAACACATTGACCAACCAAACCGCCACCAGCACGAGCAATTCGACCTTGTCCAAGTCAGGCGCCCAAACCGTGGCCACCTCTTCGCTGCAATCGCAGGTGACAATTCAGGTCACGGCCAACACACCGACCGCAAGCGTCACCACGGCGGAAACGGAGTGGGTGACGGCGGAAACGAATCTCGCCGTTTCGTTCTCGACCAACGTCGTGATCACATCCGCGACCAATGAAGTGGTGATCGCGCCATCAAAACCGCGCCACGATTATTTCCTCTACACCGAACTCACGCCTCCTCCTGATTTCACCCTGGCGAATGGCGAATCGCTCGTGCTGCTCGTCGATGGCATCCGGCATGGCTTGACGGCCACAAATTCACAGGCGGCATTGGTAGCGCGCAAAGGCTTTCTCACCGCGCTTTACCGCGTTGATCCGCAGTTGCTGGTCGATATCGCAAACGCGCGTGAGGTTAAAGTCCGCGTGCGCGGCCAGCAAAGCATTGTCGAAAAGGCGATGAGCGTACGCAGCCGAAATCGATTGAAGACGTATTTGCTGAAGTATTTCGCGCCTGCGCCGGAATCCGATGTCATTGGCAATTCCGAACAAGCTGGCGCATCACTCCGCCTGCCGAATTCATAAAATGAAACCACTGATTTTTTGTATCGCAGTTCTCGTTGTGGCCGTGGTCATGACCTTTTCGAGCCGCCAATCTGCGGCGCGCCGCGCCGGAGAAATGACGCAGCAAGTGATAACCTGTTCCAATCAGTGCCAGGAAGCGCGTGTGAAACTGACCGAACAGGCGCGTGTCATCGGAACGCTCGAAGGCCAAGCCGCCCTCTGGAAACAAGATGGGGCTGCGTTGTCGAACAAACTGGCTGAGGCCCAATCACGGCTGACCAAAGCCGCAACTGCCGAATCCGCCGCCCATTCGCGCATGACTCAATTCGAAAAAGATCACGCGGCCATGAAAGTGGAAATCGAGGACCACCGGATTGCGTTGCAATCTTTGCGTTCCGCACATGAGCAGGTGCAGGCAAGTCTGCGCGAAACGGCGGAAAAGCTCGCGGCGGAACAGTCGGAAAAGGCGGCCATCCTGCGCGATCTCAAACTCACGAGCGTCGAGCGAACGAATCTCGAACGGCGCTGGAATGACGTGACTTTGTTGCGGGCTCGGCTGGATCGTCTCGAACAGATGGAGAAAGCGAAATCGCGGGAAGCGCGCGCCGCCGCTCGCAACGCCTCGCCGCTGGTCAAAAGCAAAGGCGCGCGTGAACGCACCGTCGCGAACACTTCAAAGCAGCCCGTTCCGGCGGCGGCATCTGCCTCCGGCGACTTTCTCGTGTTGCAACCTGACGGTTCGGTGATCCGAACCGCTCGTCCCTCTGAGGAGAAGTGATTTTTACCGGCACGGCCTCGAGACAAAAGAGGACTCCTTGCTTTCCCAACAGTCCGGCAGCGCGCGCGAAAAAAATTTTGTGACGCAGGATTCACGCGAATGCCATGAAGTTGCCACACCGCCATCGCAGACTTACGCCGCACATGACATTTGCATGCCACCAACCACAAACCACCGCTTCCTTCACTGATTGATTATGGAATCGTTACCGTTTCATCCCATCCTGGCGAATGCCCTGCAATTCGCCTTCGAGAAAGCAACCACCGAAGGCAAAGTCACCATCGGACTGCTCCTGATCGTGTCGCTCTTCAGCTGGACAGTGATCATCACCAAAGCGCGCCAGCTCCTGCGCGCCCGCAAAATGTCGAAAGGCTTTTTCGCCATTTACCGGAGCACGCGCGATCCGCTCGAGCTTTATCATCGGAACTCGGAATTTCCCGGCGCGCCGGCCTTCGAAGTTTTTGAAACGGGCGCTGAAGAACTGGCCTATCAACTGAAACACAATCCGGTGACGGTGCGAGGCAAGTCGCGCATCAGCCCGGCGGCGTTTGAATCGGTCAAGGTCGCGCTCGAACGAGCGGTGAGCGCGCAAGCGTTGTCGCTCGAGAAAGGAATGATCATCCTCTCGACGGCCGTGGCGGGCGGGCCGTTCATTGGATTGTTGGGAACGGTTTGGGGCGTGATGGAAACCTTCTCGGGCATTGCCAAGGTGCAAGCCGCGAGTCTCACGGCCATGGCGCCCGGCGTGGCCGGCGCGCTCATCGCCACCGTGGTGGGGCTGTTCGTCGCGATCCCGGCGATGTTCGCCTACAACTACATGGTGACGACGGTGCGGGCGATTACGCAAGAGCTCGACAATTTCACCGCGGAGTATGCTACGGCCATCGAACATGCCTACGTGGATAATCGATCGATGTCGGAGGAGATCGCCGAAGCGTTGGCTCAGCTCCGGACGAATGATGTGCTCGAACCGCAGTTGACCTGACGTTTTCTCGTTGCCGCCAGCCACTCGCGCTCATGAAAAAATATTCCGCTAACCGCCATCACACGGTCACCGAGTTGAACATCACGCCGTTGCTCGATCTGGCTTTCGTGCTGCTGGTCATTTTCATCGTCACCACTGCGCCCGCGGTCAACGACATGAATATTTCCTTGCCGACCGCTTCGAGCCGGCCGAAAGACGCTCCCGCCAAAGTGAATTACATCACGGTGGATAACGCGGGCAAAGTCTTCCTCAACACGGTGGAAATGACCGACGACGAACTCCTCAAAACGCTGGTGGAATTCCGCAAGCAAGATCCGGATTTGAACGTGGTGGTGCGCGGTGACAATCGGATTCAATACCAGAAAATCATTCAGGTGCTCGACGTGCTCGTTTCGGCGAACGTGAGCAAGGTCGGCCTGGCCACCGAAGCCGTGGCCAGCAATTAGTCTAACGCCGCGCTGCGCTATCCTGCTTGGATTCACTCCCGGTTGCCTTGCGCCGCCCGGCCGCTTCCATTTTGCTTTCATGGCCCGCTCCCGCAAACCCGTTAAAGACCGCAACAGTCTTGTCATCGCGTTGCTGCTGCACGTGATGCTCATCGGCGGTGTTGGCTATTGGGCCTACAAAACCGGGCGGCTCGAGCAAATGCGCCAGGCCGTGCTCCAATACGTGCGCTCCGAAAAAAAGCCCGAGAAAAAGGAAGAACCGATCCAGCAGAAACTGCAAGCGCCGCTCAAGCTCCCCGCGATCAATCAAGGCATGCCCCAGGCCCCCAGCAGCGGCAGCCGGCGCGCTGTCGCTTCCGATGCGCCAGCCGCCGGCGACACTTTTTTTCAAGACACGCGGCGGCAAACCTCCGGACCGTCGCAGACTTCGACCGCGCCGCCACCAAAGCAGACTCAGCCACCCGCGCCGGCTCCACGAATTCCGGCGGTCCTGCCGGCGTTGAAAGGATCTCAACCGAGCACGATCAAACAGCTGCTCGCGGAACGCGCCAAAGCGGCCGCCGCCACCGAATCGTTCGGCGCCGAACAAATCTCGCGCTCGGGCGTTTCCGATGCCGGGGCCATCGTCAACAAAGTTGCGGGCGCCACCATCGTCGATGGCAAGTTTGCCGTGATCCGCGGGTTGAGTGACCGCTACGTCACCACCACGCTCAATGGCGCCGAGATCCCCTCGGCCGATCCGTATCGGCGTTCTGCATCGCTCGATCTGTTTCCAGCGCAGATGATCGACAAGGTGGTTGTCGCCAAAACCTTCACGCCCGAACAGCAGGGCGCCTACATCGGCGGCGGCATCAACATTGTGACCAAATCGTTTCCGGCGCGGCCTTTCGCGAACGGGTCGGTGGGCTTTTCCATCAACACGCAAACGAGTTTCAACGAAGAATTTTTGACTTTCGAGAGTGGGAGTTTGCAATGGGCCGGTTTGGACGACGGAACGCGGTCGTGGCCGGAGACCTTTACCAATCCGGAGCTGGTCTTGCCGCCGAACTGGTCGAACAGCGGCCGGCCCACGACGGCCGATTACGAGAAGCGCGTAATGGAGGCCGACCGGTTGCACACTTTGACGCGCGAATTGGGGGTGACGCAGTTCGCGCCGCATCGTGAGGCGCCGGGGCCCAATTACAATCTGTCCCTGGCCGCGGGCGACACGACGCATTTTTTAGGAAAGCCGCTCGGGATTTTTCTCGGCGCGAATTACCGGCGCGATTTTGGATTCTACGGCGATGGACGGCAGCAGCGGGTGCAGGAAGGCGGGTTGGTGCGGAGCAGTTTTTCCGATGCGCGCGCCAGCGAAGTAGTGAACTGGGCCGGCATGCTGAACCTGGCTTACCAGCTTCATGAATATCACGAAATCGGATTCAATTTTCTTTACAACCAAAACGCCGAAACTCTGGCGCGCCAGCAGATCGGCACAAATATCACCGATCCCGCGTCGCTCTTTTTCGCCAACCGGCTCCAGTTCACCGAACGCAATCTGAGCACTTACCAGCTCAAAGGGACCGATACGCTGCCGGGCCTGAGAGGATTGCGCATCGACTGGCTCGGCGCGCTCTCGGCGACCACACAAACGGAACCGGACACGCGCTTCTTCAATTACCTCGAAACCGATCGCGGCGAAGCGCAAGTCGGCAAGTCCGGCGTGCCCGAGCCGACGCTCCCGACGCGTTATTACCGGAATCTGGATGAGAACAATCGCAACCTGAAAATTGATTTCACGCTGCCGGTTCGTCAATGGGCCTGGCAGGAAGGGGAATTGAAAGCGGGATTTTTCGACAGCGGTTCCGACCGGACTTTTTTCGATCGCGGCATCGAATACGATGGCGTTGCGCCTTTCGATGGCGATCCGAATCGTTACCTGACGCCGGACAATCTCGGCTACACTTCGCGCACGAACGCCTCGCGCAACATTCTTTACACCTGGCAGCGATACATGCGCTTGCGTGACAGCGATTATTTGGCGGAAGCAAAAGTTCAGGCCGGCTACGCCATGCTCGATCTGCCCTTGGCCGACCGCGTGCGCTTGATCGGCGGAGTGCGTTATGAAACCACCGATCTCGAAGTGCAATCGCACAGTTATCTGCCCATTGCTGCCACCGGCAAGACCGATAACGAATCGCGCATCGAACAGCAGGACCTTCTGCCCGCGGCCGGACTGGTCATTGGCCTGCGCGAAAACATGAATTTGCGCGTTAGCTACAGCGAAACCGTGGCGCGGCCTTCCTTCCGCGAATTGGCGGGATACCGCAGCTACGATCCGGTGCTCGATGAATTGCTCGAAGGAAATCCGCGGCTGCAAATGAGTTCGAGCGCCAATTATGATTTGCGCTGGGAATGGTTTCCACGCCCGGGCGAACTCATCAGTGCCAGCCTGTTTTACAAGGAGTTGAAAAATCCGATTGAACGCAAATTCGTCGATCTCGAAGGCAATATCATCACTTACACCAACCGTCCCGCGGCCACGGTGCTTGGATTTGAATTTGAAGCCAGAAAGGCCTTGGACATTCTCGATGCCCGGTTGCGCCATTTCACCTTGGGCGGCAACCTCTCAATCATCCAATCCGAAACGGAAATTTCGCCGGAAGAATTCGCCAACAAAACTCGCTACGTCTCCGATGCGCAGCAGCAACGCCCGCTTTACGATCAATCGCCTTACATTCTCAACGTCGATCTGACCTATGACAATCCGCACCTCGGTACGATCGCCAGCCTTGTATTCAACGTGGCCGGACCGCGCATCACCATCGGCGGGTTGAGCACTGAGGATGTCTATCAACAGCCCGCGCCCGGCCTGGATTTTCAGTGGTCTCAACAACTCACTCCGCGGCTGACCGCGCGCTTTTCCGCGCGCAACCTGCTCGATCCCGCGGTCGAACACACCTACGGCGAAAACAGCTCGCAACTCTTTTCCTCCCATCGCCGCGGCATGACTTTTGGGCTCTCGTTGTCGTGCCAGTTCTAAATGCGAGCGGCAATGGTTCATTTGGAAGGCACGGCCAATGGAATGTGGATTGTTCGCCCCGATGGCTGCGGGATACACGAAAGGCTCTTCAACCCACCGTTGAAATGGGTGGGCCACTTTCCAGCGTCCTCCGGACAAATCAGAAGCCCGTTGGGCGGCAGAAAATAGCCCCGCGATTGATCGCTGGGTGGCCGATGCGGAGGGGCAAAGTCCGGCAGGACGAAAGTAGCTTTCCTCAGCAGTCTGTTATCTCGGGCGCTCGCTGGATTGGCTGTTGGAGTTTAAACAATTCGCAGCACCCGTATTAATCACTGAGTTTTTCTCCCGTAACTTCACAAAGATTTCACATGATTGCTCTTCGCCTGCCATGCGGCTTTGGTCTGATCGCGCGCGCAAATCAAAAACAACATGCAAAATCCTAAAATGAAAAAGCTCCCATCACTCCTGGGCCCGCTCGCGCTCTCTCTGGCGTGCTGGCAAAGCCCGAATTCCTCGGCAGAAATCATTCAGGTCACCACTCCCATTTCCGCGAACGTGACCTGGCGCAGCACCAACGAGTACGTGTTGAACAAATTCATTTACGTGCTCGATGGCGCCATCCTCACCATCGAAGCCGGCACGGTCATCAAGGCTCAGCGCGGTCAGGATGCCGATACCTCCTGCCTGATCGTCACCACCGGTGGAAAAATCATGGCCGAAGGCACGCGCACGCGCCCGATCATTTTCACTTCGATTGACGATGACGTCACTGATCCGGAGGACATCGGGTTGTTTGATCGCGGGCTTTGGGGCGGGCTCGTGCTCATGGGCAAAGCCGAGTTGAATACGGCCTCGGACGTTTCCGGCAATGCCGCTTCACCCAAATACGATGTCTTCGAAGGCCTGCCCGATTCACAGATCAACGGGCAGTTTGTCCATCGTTACGGCGGCAATGACGACAACGATTCCTCGGGCGTTTTGCGCTACGTTTCCATCCGGCATGCCGGCGTTGTCTTTCAACCCAACAAAGAACTCAACGGACTTTCGCTTTGTGCGGTGGGGAGGGGCACCGTCATCGAGCACGTGGAAACCTACGCCACAGCCGATGACGGTTTCGAATTTTTTGGCGGAACAGTGAACACGAAATACTTGGTGAGCGCGTTTAATGACGATGACGCTTTCGACATTGACCAGGGATTCCGGGGCAAGAACCAGTTTTGGTTTTCCATTCAGGAGCCGGGCAAAAAGGACCATGGCGGGGAATGGAACGGGGAGCCGAACGGAATTGCCGT
>JBFMDG010000263.1:0-9190 GCA_040754135.1 Verrucomicrobiota bacterium | reverse complement strand
GAGTTTGTCTTGGGACGCAATGGAATATTCTTGGAAGAAATCCACCGGCTGTTGGCAATGAAGTCCACAGCTTGTTCACACCATTGCAGCAGCCCAAAGCAAAGAAAAGAGCCAGGCTGCTGGATCAACAGCAACCTGGCTCGTGAAAAAGCGAAACAGCTATTTCTTTTTCTCCGCGCTCTCGCGAGATTTGCGTTCGGGTTTTTCCCGCTTCCCTTCAGCCTTTTCGCCGGCTGGTTTGGCGCCGGACTCTTTCGCGGGAGCGGCTGGCGCAGCCGCGGCAACTGGTTGCCCCGTCTGAGTTGTCCCTTCCACTTTCACTTTCAACGTCGTCGTCAAATCGTGGTGCAGGCGCAGTTCGATATCATGTTCTCCGAGAGTTTTGATCGGATGCGGCAAGTGGATTTTGCGTTTATCCAACGCCACGTCGAATTGATGCTTCAATTCGTCGGCAATGGTGCCGGCAGTTACCGATCCAAACATCTTGCCATCTTCGCCGGTCTTTGCATGAACGAGGAGCGTGACTTTGGAGAGTGTTTGCGACAACTCGGTCATCGAGGTGAGTTCCTTCGCTTCGCGTTCGGCGCGGCGTTGGCGAAGCGCGTCGAGCCGCCGCTTATTTGCGGCCGTTAAAGGAATCGCGAGGCCTTGCGGTATGAGATAATTGCGCGCAAAACCAGCGGCAACTTTCACCTGATCGGATTCAGCGCCGAGTCCGACGACGTTCTGCGTGAGAATGACTTCAGTTTTTGGCATAGAAATAAGTAGCGTTAAAATTCAGGAGCCCCGTTGGCTGGAGGAACTCTCCTTCAAGTTAAAACGGAACATCGTCGCCTTCCGGCGGCATCTCCTCGACGTGCTCGGGTGCGGCTGCAGGGGCTGCTGTGCTGGCCGCGGCCGGAGCAGACGGTTGCGGACGAGGCCGTGGGCCTTCGCCGCCTTCGCGCGAGGTACGGGAATCAATGAAGCGAAAGTTTTCGAGGACGACGCCAAGCCGGCTCCGTTTTTGGTTGGTTTGTTTGTCTTCCCAGGTGTCGAGCCGCAGACGGCCTTCGATAAAAATCGGGCTGCCTTTTCGCATGTACTGGCCCAGGGTTTCGGCCTGTTTGCCAAAAGCGTCCACGTCAACAAACGTCACTTCTTCTTTTAATTCCCCCGTTGCAGAATCGCGCCAGGCCCGATTGACGGCCAGGCCGATTTTGGCGATGGCCACGCCTTTGGGCGTGAATCGCAATTCCGGATCGCGCGTGAGATTGCCCATCAAGAGGACTTTATTGTAGCCAGCCATGGGAGTGGGATTAAGCGGCAGCGGCGTCAGGGTTTTCCGCCGGAGCCACGGTGAACATCACGCGAAACACCTCGTCGTTCATGACGAAGCGGTGTTTCAGTTGGTCAAGAGAGCCGGGAGCAATTTCGAAGATGAAGTTCACGTAAAAACCGGAACTGTGCTTCCGATCCGCCACCCGGGTGAACGGCCGCTTGTCCATTTTCTGAACCGTCAGCACTTTTCCACCCGCCGCCGAAATCTCGTTGGTGATCCGGTCGATGATGTCTTTCACGCCTTCTTCTTTACCCGCGGTTTCTAGAATAAATAAACCTTCGTACTTTTTCACTTAACTTTCCTTTTCCGAGGGAGCTTCGATCGCTCCGTTAAATTGATTCATTGCTGGGGTGATTCCACGTGTCACCCAGCATTCGATCTGATCCGCCACTCGATTCAAGATTTTTTCGAGCAACGGCAAGTCATCCGCGCTGAACCGGCCCAAAACATAATTGGTGATACGCCGCGCTGCGCCAGGCTGGCGGCCGATGCCAATCCGCAAACGCGCATATTCACGCGTGCCCAACCGCTGCTCGATCGATTCCAACCCATGATGTCCTCCACTGCTTCCGCTGCCTCGAAGTCGAATCGCGCCCAGTTGCAAATCCGCATCATCCACCACCACCAGCAACTGCCGCACTGGTATCTTGAAAAACTCCACAAGCAATCCCACTGCTTCGCCGCTGGCATTCATATACGTTTGAGGCTCGCACAGCATCAACTTGCGCCCCTCAAATTCCGTCCGGGCCAACCGGCTGGAAAACTTTGTTTCCAAATCCCACTTGACCGCACGCCGCTGCCCCAACAACTCGACCGCCATAAACCCGGCGTTGTGGCGCGTCCGAGCGTATTCCGCTCCCGGGTTGCCCAGCCCGACAATGAGAAATCGCTCCTCCATGCACAGGCTTGCCGGCTCCGGCCATCAACCCTGAGGAGTCGCCCATGCGACGGTCCGGGTTGCGGAACCTTCCCGGCTGGACAACTATTTTTTCTTTTCGGCCGGCTTTTTCTCGGCCGCCTTTTCCGCCGGCGGAGGCGCTTCTTCTTCCTTTTTCTCTTTGATCATTTCCGGCTCCATGGTGGCCGTGGCCGTAACGGCCGCTTCCGCTGCCGCTTCTTGCGCTTCGGTGATCGGAGCGGCGACCGAGATCACCACGACCTTCTTGTCGCCCAGGATTTCGACTCCCGGGGGGGGCTGGATGTCGCCGATGTGAATCGATTTACCCACTTCCAGATGCGTGACGTCAACTTCCAGGAATTCGGGCAGATCTTTGGGATAACAACGAATCTTCAGTTTGAACAAGACGTGTTCGAGAACGCCTCCCCCAGTCTTCACGCCCACGGCTTCGCCTGCCGATTCCACGGGGACGGTGACGGTTACCTTTTCGTTCTCAACAATTTCGTGCAGGTCAACATGGAGAATTTTACCGCTGAGCGAGTGGTGTTGAATTTCCTGAACCAAAGCGAGGCGGTTATTGCCACCTTCGACATTGAGATTGACGAGCAAATTCTCCGTGGCGGCGCGATGCAGCAAATCCTCGATATCTTTGAGATTGATTTCGAGCGGTTGGGGAGGGTTGTGCCGACCGTAAACGACGGCCGGGATGCGGCCGGCGCCGCGGACTTTCTTCAGTCCGGTGCGCTTAATCAAAGTGCGTGGATACGCGGTCAACGATACAGATTTCATGCTTTCAATTCATTCCAGAGCTGGCAACGACCCTTAACTGGTCCGTCCGCCCTTAAATTCAAAGAGCGAAGTCACGGACGAATTATTGTGAATTCGTTTGATAGCTTCGCCCAACAAACCGGCCACCGATAACGTGGTGATTTTCACCCCGGTAATTGCGGGGCGGAGAACAGTATCAGTCGTTATGAGTTCGTCAACATTTGATTTTCGCAGTCGTTGAATGCCTAAATCGTTGAGAATCGCGTGGGAAACACAGGCCAAAACCCGCTTGGCTCCTTTCTTCTTCAACAACGCCGCCGCCATCGTGAGGGTGCCGGCGGTTTCCGTCAGATCATCCACCATCAGAATCGTTTTGCCGCGGATTTCTCCAATGATCGCCATCGATTCCACATCCTCGGCGCTTTTCCGGCGTTTGGCCACAATCGCCAGGCCTCCCTCCAGAACCTGCGAATAGGCATGCGCCATTTTGAGTCCGCCCACATCCGGTGTGACCACGACCAGATCTGGAAGGTTCTTGCCTTTCAAATACTCATACATCACCGGAGCGGCGTAGAGATGATCGACCGGGATATCAAAGAATCCTTGGATCTGCTGCGCGTGCAGGTCCATTGTCAAAATGCGGTTGGCTCCCGCTGCCACCAATAAGTTCGCCACCAGTTTGGCGGTAATCGGGACCCGTGGCTGGTCTTTGCGATCCTGGCGCGCGTAACCATAAAACGGAATAACCGCCGTGATGCGCGCGGCACTGGCCCGGCGCAACGCATCGATCATGATGAACATTTCCATCAAATGATGATTGGTCGGCGGGCTGGTGGATTGAACCAGAAACACATCCTCGCCCCGAACGTTCTCTTCGATTTTCACGAAGGTCTCGCCATCCGGGAAGGCGCTGACCGTGCATTTGCCGAGCTCAATGCCAATGGAATCGCAGATGGCCTTGGCCAGTGGCTGATTGGATGTTCCAGAAAAAATCTTCACGCGTCGTAGGTCGCTTTTTCAACAAAAACAAAAACCACCATCTGAGGTGGTCGCTTCGCGGGGCAAACTGTAGCAACCGACTTCGGTCATGCAAGCACTATCGGGCGGAAGCAGAACCGACCGGTGAATCGGGGCGTTCAGCTACTCCTGACGGAGCCCTGTCCTGGTTTTTCGCCGGCTCACCCGAAGGAGGCCCTGCACTTTTTCCGCGTGATTCCTGTCCAGGCGAACGGGACGTTTCAACCCGGACGATGGCATTGTAATCCGGCACGCCCCCGAGCGTATCGATAATACCGCGTTGAATGATCACATTTCCTTCCGGCCAATGAATCTGAAGATTTCCTCGCGCAATGGGCGCAAAGAAGACCTTGCCTTCAAATCGCCCCGACTCATTGACCAGCGCGATCTGATCACCATGAGTCAGACGCAAATCGGCGGCATCCGCTTTGTTCATGAGGATCGAATTACGCGCTGCTCCGTTAATCGGATCGATCTCATCGTAAATCAACGAATTGAATTGTTTGCCCCGCCGCGTGGAGACGACAAACGTCCGCTGATCAGGGTCGGTGCCATTTTCACCCACTTCCTGCCCGGTTAATTTCGGCAATCCCACAACTCGAAAATGCGCTTTGCCATCTGAAGTTTGAAATTTCCCATCGGCACAAAGATGAGGTCCGCCGTACTGCACCGCGTCCCCGGTCGTTTTCAAATGCTGAACTCCATCATACAAGGGAACGATTCGAGCCATTTCCTCGCGCATGGCCAATCCTGTTTCGCAGCCGAGCAAAGCAGATTTTTCCGGGTATGTGGCCGCAGCGAGTTCCCGCAGAATCAGCCACTCAGCCTTTGTTTCACCAACCTGCCGCGGGATTTCCGGACTGAAGATAATGCGACGTTCCGTGGTGGTTTCCGTTCCCCCGCCCTCCTGTTCGTATCGGGTTTTGGCCGGGAGCAACAAAACGGCCTCCTTCGCTTCAATGAACATCTGATCGGTCAAAATGATATCCTGATGCACCCGCATGGGAACGTTGGCCATGGCTTTAGCCACGTAGTCAGGGTCAGGGAGTGTTCGGAGAAAATTTCCGCCGAGACAATAGAGCAGATCCAGCTGGCCGCCAGCACAAGCCTCGACCATTTCCGGAGCGGTTAACCCAATCCAATCCGGAATTGGAAACCGATAGAGTTCAGCTAAGGCTTGCGCGTTTTCGGCATTGATCGTTTTGCCGCCCGGGAAAACTGATGAATAAGCTCCCATTTCGGCGCCGCCTTGCACGCTCGAATGTCCGCGAATCGGCATCAGACCGCATTGATCGCGACCGACATAACCGCGACAAAGTCCTAAATTCAGGATCATGGAAACCGCGTCTCCGCCAAAGGAATGCTGTGTGATTCCCATGCTCCAAACGAACACGGCGTTCTTCGCGTTACGGATCAGGTGAGCGAATTCATCCATTTCGCGCCAGGTTAATCCGGCATGTTTCTCGAGGGTGGCCCAGTCGAATTTTTCCGTCTCGGCTTTCAGCGCATCGAATCCGGCCGCGTTTTTCGCAACAAACTCCGCATCATACCATCCGTTCGCCAAAAGGATTTTGAGCACGCCGTAAAGAAAGGCAATATCGCCGCCCTGCGTGACCGGAAACCAATAATCCATGATGTCGGTTCCGAACAAGGCGCTCGAAAGCGTGGATGGAACCCAATACCGTTCCATGCCCGGTTCGCGATAGGGATTCACCAACGCCACTTTGGTTCCGAGCTTTTTAGCTTCGTGCAGGTATTTGGTCGTGACCGGCTGATCGTTGGCAGGGTTGGCTCCGAAAAACACGATGAGGTCCGTCCCGTACCAATCCTTGTAACTGCAGGTGCTGGCCGCGACACCCAACGCAAACTTCATCGCCCCAGTCGATGGCGAATGGCAGAGCCGGGCCGCGTTATCCACATTATTAGTCCCGAGGAATCGCGCCACTTTTTGCGCCATGTAATACACTTCATTGGTGACTCCGCGCGCGGTGACGAAAAATGCCATCCGGCGTGGATCCATTCCGCGCAATCGCGAAGCCAGCCGTCGGTAGGCCTCGGGCCAGGAGATGCGACGAAAGCCTTTTTCGCCACGTTCCCGGATCATGGGGTAAGGAAGCCGGCCCAGTTCCCGCAACTGCGCATTGTCGAGTCGCTTCAATCCGGAAACATCTTCCAACAGGGAAATATCCAATGGAGGCGCCGTGTTCAGTCGCAACAAATTCAAACGCGTCATGCAAAGATGCGTCCCGCGAATAGTCCAATCGTGCAAACCCGCCACGCCCAAGGCGCAACCATCACACACCCCGCGAGTCAGGACTTTCCATGCGTAACCGAGGTTATCGCGGTTCTTCCAGACCACTCGCACCATGTCGCGGAAATGTTTCGGTTTGATCTGCCCGAGCCCGAAAGGGATGAGTGCTTTCAGGCGCATGGAAATCGTTTTCTCGATGCGACAGCTCATAATTTTTCGAGAACAAGCACGATCCAGTGTGGAGAAATCATTCGCTCGATATCATGACGGAACCGTCGAGGAATTCAACTGTGTCGATGTTTGAAGCTATTTTGAGAAGACAAATTTCGAGTTTCTGTCGGGTAAGGCAACCCTGAGACGGCACTGAAAGTGGCATCGGACAACATCGCTATTGCGCCGTCAGGTAATTCGATTATCTTTGCGGGGTGGATTGGCAGCAGACGGCATCGTTGGTTATTGTGGGTTTAACGGCGGCAACTTTTCTTTGGCACAAGTTGCGCCGGCGCAAATTTGATTTTTCCAGTCAGACGCATTGCGGGTGTGCTGCATCTGGATCAATGGCTTCGCAACCGTCCGTTCTCTTCCGCGCACGTAAAGGCGAGCGCGCGTCTATCGTCGTGAAGATGAGGTAACGATTTTCTTCCTGATCCAGGCAACCGAACCGAGATTCCAACCCCATGGCTATGTCGAAAGTCAGTTCGTCCCTGCATTTCGTAAAAACACACTCGCTCAGTGTGATGGAGGGCTCCGCCGAAACCTACTGGGTCCCGAATACGGACGTTTATGTCTGCGACGAGGGGCTGGTCATCAAAGTGGAATTGGCCGGGATGCGCAAAGAGGATTTGGAACTGGTCGTGGAAGGTAACCGCGTCAAGATTAGCGGGCATCGCCCCGACGGTTGTCGGGCGCCCAAATGCAAATTTCTTGTCATGGAAATCAATTATGGCGCCTTCGAAACGGTCATCGAACTTCCCTCCGGTTACGATCTCGGACAGGCAAAAGCCGCTTATCAAAATGGTTTTTTGCGCATTGATGTTCCGCTCAAAGATCCCTCCTCGAAAAATCCTCTCCAATCTGAGGATTAAATATTTTGTGAACTTTTTGGCTTTCGGTGGCATCTAACGGATTGAGATGACCTCTCCGGATACCGAATTCATCAACATTCTGGGACCATCGACTGGCGGAACCGAAAGCGTCGCCAAGCCGGGGAGCAAATCGTTGCCGGAAATCCTCCCCATCCTCGGCCTGTCTGACATTGTCATTTTCCCAGGAATGGTTGCGCCTTTGCTCGTCGAATCGACGCAAAGCATTCGGCTTATCGATGACGTGGTCGCTGGAGATCGTTTTGTGGGATTGGTTCTGCAAAAGAAGCCCGATGTCGAAAATCCTCTTCCCGAAGATTTGTGGACCCATGGATGTGCAGCCCGCGTCTTGAAAATGCTCAAATTCCCGGATAACACTGTCCGGGTTCTGGTCGAAGGTCTGCGCCGCTTCAGGATCAAGGAATACACGACCCACGAACCTTACCTTTGTGGGCGGGTCGAAGTGCTCAAAGAAATTTCGGAAGATTCCCTGGAGATGGCCGCGCTCGCTCGCAACGCGCAAACGCAATTCCAGGAGATCATCAATCTTTCCCCGGCCTTGTCGGATCAAGTGAAGATCACTGCGCTCAATACCGAACAACCGGGCAAACTTTCCGATTTGATCGCGGCAAATCTGAATCTCAGCCTCGAAGAACGGCAGCATCTGCTCGAGATGAATATCGTCAAGGAGAGGCTGACGCGATTGCTGCCGTTGCTCGGACGCGAACTGGAAGTGTTGACTCTCGGTTCGAAGATTCAGAAGGAAGTCGCCAATTCCATGTCCAAGAGCCAGCGCGATTTCTTTTTGCGGGAGCAGATCCGCGCCATCCAGCGTGAATTGGGTGAGAACGATCCAACCGCCAGCGAGTTAAACCTGTTAAGGGAACAAATCGAAGCCAATCAACTGCCCGAAGAACCGAAACGGGTCGCACTGAAAGAACTCGAACGCTTGCAGCAAATCCCCTTCGCCGCAGCCGAATATACCGTCACAAGAAATTATCTCGATTGGCTGATTAATCTTCCCTGGAACAAGTTTACGAACGATAAACTCGATCTCAAAGATGCCCAGCGCATTCTTGACGAACAACATTTCGGCCTCACCAAAGTCAAAGATCGCCTCCTCGAATTCCTCGCGGTCATTAAGTTGAAGCAGAAGCTCAAAGGCCCGATTCTCTGCCTTGTCGGCCCTCCAGGTGTCGGCAAAACTTCTCTCGGCAAAAGCGTGGCCGACGCCCTCGGACGCAAGTTCGTGCGCATCTCGCTCGGTGGCATGCGCGATGAAGCGGAGATCCGTGGGCATCGCCGGACTTATGTGGGCGCGTTGCCCGGCCGCATTGTCCAGAGCTTGCGCCGTGTGGAGAGTCACAATCCGGTTTTGCTGCTGGATGAGATCGACAAGGTGGGCGCCGATTTCCGTGGCGATCCTGCCGCCGCATTGCTCGAAGTACTCGATCCTCAGCAGAATCACTCATTCACCGATAACTATCTCGAGCTGCCATTCGATCTTTCACGGGTGCTCTTCATTACCACCGCCAATTGGCTCGATCCGATTCATCCCGCGCTGCGCGATCGCTTGGAAGTGATCGAACTGCCGAGTTACACCGCCGCCGAAAAGCTGCAAATCGCCAAACGCCATTTGGTGCCTCGCCAGCTCGAAGAACACGGACTCAAAAGGAAAGTGGTCAAATTTACCGACGCCACATTGCGCAAGGTGATTGAAGATTACACGCGCGAGGCCGGGGTCCGGCAATTGGAACGGGAAATCGCCACGCTAACGCGGAAAGCGGCCCGGCAAATCATTTCCCGCAGCGGCGTTCACAAACCCCTAACGCTCACTCCGGCGCACCTGCCCG